>NZ_JBFTRY010000042.1:0-21121 GCF_056399745.1 Dyella sp. 01N36 | reverse complement strand
GACCTCACCGGCCAGCTCACCCAGTCCAAGCTGCTCAGTCGCGAGAGCCAGCAGCTGCTCACCGAAATCGCCGCGCTGCGCCGCAACTTGTTCCAGGCGCAGATCAGCCAGCGCAGCGCATCGCCGCTGAGCATGGCGTTCTGGAGCCGCTTCGCGCAGAACCTGCCTGATGACAGCGGCAACTTCCGGCAGCTCTCACAGTCCGTGCAGGGCGCGCTCGCCCAGGCCTGGCAGCCGGGCAATCGCCTGCCCTTCATCCTGTGCCTGACTGCCGCCGTCGCGCTGCTCGCGGGTGGGCGGCGCGTCTTCGAATACAAGATGCTGGACATCGCGGCGCGTTACCTGCCGTCGGGTCATCTGCGCCGCAGCGCCATGGCGGTGGTGGTCACCGTCGGCACGACCCTGATCTATGGCATCGCCGCGTGGCTGATCTATCTGGCGGTGAACTGGAACGGCGTGTTCGACGAGGAACTGGACGAGCTGGTGCGCCCCATTGTTCGCCTGATGTTCTACGTCGCGACCATGGCGGGCCTGGGCCGTGCCCTGTTGATGGTGAAGCATCCATCCTGGCGCCTGCCGCCGATCTCCGACAACCTCGCGACCCGGCTGTGGCCCTTCCCCAGCCTGATGGCGTACAGCGCCTTGCTGCTGGGCGTGATCGAACGCGTCACCAACGACATCAGCGCCAGCCTCTCCACCGCCATGGCCGCCAATGCGCTGGCGGCCACGCTGATCGGCGGCCTGGTGGCCTATGCGCTGGTGCTGATGAGCCGCGCGCGCCGTGCCCTGCTCACCAGCGGCGCCACACCCGCAGCCCGGCCGCTGTGGGTGGGTGTGCTGGTGCTGTGCGCGTTCCTGGGCATGTTGATCACCCTGATCTCGGTGTTCACGGGCTATATCGCGCTCGCCTTCTATGTGGCGCGGCAGATGCTGCGCGCGGGTTTCTTGATCGCCGCGCTGTATGTGGTCATGCACCTGATCAACGATCTGTGCGAATCGGTGCTCTCGCCCGACTCCCGCACCGGTGTACGACTGCAGGAAAATTTCGGCATCGCGCCGGCCCGCCTCGAACAGACCGCGACCGTACTCTCCGGCGTCGGCCGCGCCTTCCTGTTGATGTTCGCCATCCCCTTGATCCTGGCGCCCTATGGTGCGGGCGCCAACGAACTGATGGATCGCGGCACGCGCATCTTCAATGGCCTCTCGCTGGGCACGCTTACCATCAATCCCACCAGCATCTTCAATGCGATGGTGGTGCTGGTGGTCGGTTACGTCGTCGTGCGCCTGATCAAGCGCTGGCTGAGCAAGCAGCTGCTGCCGAAAACGTCGCTGGATGTGGGCATGCAGATGTCCATCGTGACCTTGCTCGGTTACGTGGGCGGCATCCTGGTGTTCGTGCTGGTGCTGGGCGCGCTCAAAGTGGACGTGCAAAGCATCGCCTGGGTGGCCAGTGCGCTGTCCGTGGGTATCGGTTTTGGCCTGCAGGCGATCGTGCAGAACTTCATCTCCGGCCTGATCCTGCTGGCCGAGCGWCCGGTRAAGGTCGGCGACWKGGTGAGCATCRGCGGCGTSGARGGCGACATCMRGCGCATCAAYGTGCGCGCSACSGARATCCAGYWAGGCGAYCGCTCCACCGTGATCGTGCCGAACTCGCAGCTGATCACGCAGAACGTGCGCAATGTGACGCTCGCCAATGCGCAAGGCCGCGTTCAGATCCGCCTGCCGATGCCGCTGGGCACCGATCCGAACAAGGTGCGGCAGATCATCTTCGACATCCTGCGCAATCACTCGGTGACGCTCAACACGCCGGCGCCCACCGTGCAGCTGGACAGCATCGATTCCGGTTCGATGATGTTCGTGTGCACCGCCTACGTGAACAATCCGCGCGACTCGGGCACGGTCAAGAGCGACCTGCTGTTCGAGATCCTCGATCGCCTGCGCAAGGCCGATCTGCCGCTCACCACGCCGCAGGACATGGTGGTACGCACCATGCAGCACGATCCGGCGACGGCGCCGAGTCCGTCGACCACCGTCTTTCCCGGCAAGCCATCCTGACAGCCATGCCGCATCGGCCTAAACTCCGGGCGTCACCCGGAGTCAGCCGATGGGACACCACGTCGTCGTACCTGCGCCGCCGCTCAACGCCCTGATTTCCCGCCTGTGGGATTGGGACATGCCGCCGGCTGCGCATCATTTCGAACGCGTGCTGCCGGTGCCGGGCGCGGCGCTGATCATCAACCTCCATGAGAACGAGACCCGCGTCTACAGCGACGACGCGGATCGCCGCTGCCTGCGCGCCGCCGCCTCGGTGATCGGCGGACCGTGCCTGCGCAGCCAGATCATCGACACTGCCGAACAGGTACGCGTGATGGGCGCGGTGTTCCATCCCGGTGGCGCGCATGCCTTCACCGGCGAAGACCACGAAGCGCTGGTCGGCCAGGACATCGGCCTGGAAGACATCTTCGGCCACAGCGCCCACCGCCTGCGCGAGCAGTTGCTGGACACGCCCTGCCCGCACGAGCGACTCGCTCTGCTGGAGCAATGGCTGCTCGCCCATATGCGCAAACCACAACTCGCCCCCGAGGTGTTGCATGCGCTGGACCAGATCAGCGCACGGCCGCAAGTGGCACGCATTGGTCCGCTGGTGCGCGATGTCGGGCTGTCGGAATATCGCTTTGGCCGTCTATTTCGCCGGCAGGTGGGCATGGGGCCGAAGCGCTATGCGCGACTGATGCGTTTTCGCCACGTGGTGGATGCGGTCTATCGATCGACCGCCGTGGACTGGAGCGGCGTGGCGATCGACGGCGGCTACGGCGACCAGGCGCATTTGGTGCACGAGTTCCGCGACTTTGCCGGCATGACGCCAACGGCATTCATGGCGGCACGCGGACCGTATCCCAATCACCTGCCCCTGGACTGAAGGCGGTATCCGCTACCATCACGGCGGATTGATGCCTCTCTTCATCTCGCCCGTGGCATGATCGGCCATCCCCTCCGAGTCCCCGCCATGTCTGCCGACCTGTTCTCGCCTGCTCCCGCGCAGGGCCTTGCATCGCGTATCCGCGTCGGCATCGGCGGCTGGAACTTCGCCCCGTGGCGCAACAACTTCTATCCCACCGGCCTGGTGCAGCGCCGTGAACTGGAATACGCCAGCCGCCATCTGCGCGCCATCGAGATCAACGGCACGTATTACGGCGCGCAAAAGCCCACGACGTACGCCAAGTGGGCGGCTGAAACGCCGGCAGGTTTCGTGTTCTCGCTGAAGGCGCCGCGCTACGTCACCGAAGGCAAGCGACTGGCCGATGCCGGTCGCGGTATCGATGGCTTCGTATTTGGCGGCCTGGCCGAGTTCGGCGATCGCCTGGGACCGGTGCTGTGGCAGCTCAGGCCGACGCGCCCGTTCGATGCCAACGACCTGGCCGCCTTCCTCGATCTGTTACCGCGCGAACTCAATGGCCAGCCGATGCGCCATGTGCTGGAGGTGCGCCACCCCAGTTTTCTCGACGAGCGCTACGTGGAACTGGCGCGTTCGTATCGCATCCCTACCGTATTCACCGATTCGCCGGAGCATCCGTCGCTGGCCGACCTGACCGGCGACTTCGCCTATGCGCGGCTGATGCGCAGCGAAGCGCAGCTGGAGACGGGCTATCCATCGGGCGACCTGGATATCTGGACCACGCGCGCACGTGCCTGGGCCGAGGGCCACGACCTGCCGGATCTGCCGCACGTGTCGGCGCCCTTGAAAGCTCAGGCGCCGCGCGATGTATTCATCTACTTCATCAGCAGCGCGAAGGAACGCAATCCCGCCGCGGCCATGTCGCTGCAGCGGCGGGTGGACAAAAAGGGCTGATGCCCGCGTGCCTGGGCACGCCGAAGGATCTACACTCGCGCCACTCTGACCAGGCGTTTCGTGATGCGCGCACTCAAACCATTGCTTCTGCTGGTCGTGCTGGCCGTGGCGGCGCTGCTGTGGGGTCGCCACACCTCGGAACCCGCGCCCCCCGGCAGCGTGGCGTCGCAAAGCGCGACCGCGCCAGGCGCCGCACCGACGCGCAGCGACTCGCTGCCTTCGTTCCTGCCGCCGGAAGCGGCCGACATCCTGCGGCGCATCGCCAACGGCGGTCCGTACGAGCATCGCCAGGACGGCGTGGTGTTCCAGAATCGCGAAGGGCGCCTGCCGGCCAGGCCCCAGGGGTATTACCACGAGTACACGGTGGACACGCCGGGACTCGATTACCGCGGCGCGCGGCGCATCATCACCGGCGGCACGCCGCCGCAGACCTACTACTACACCGACGACCACTACCGTACGTTCCGCCAGTTCGAGGTATCCCGATGAGCGCGCAATTTGATCTCGATTTCGGCGATGCCGAAGACGGCGGCATCTTCTTCGTCACCAGCGAGGATCTGGAGCCCCTGGCCGAAGCGGCCGGCATGCAGGGTCTGCGCGTATGCCGCATCAGCCTGGCTGACTACACCGATCACGAGGCGCTGTTCGATCGCCTGACCCGGGCGCTGCAGCTGCCCGCCGACTTTGGCCGCAACTGGGATGCACTGGCCGACAGCATGCGCGACCTGTCCTGGCTCAAGGCCAGCGGCTATATCCTGCTGTTCGACCACGCCGAACAGATGCGCAGCCGCAACGAGGACGACTTCGACACCTTGCTGGATATTCTCGAGGAAGCGGTCGACTACTGGCAGGACGCCGGCGCCCCGTTCTTCGTGTTCTTCGCGCTGCCCGAAAGCGCTTTCGACGATACCGACGACTGAGTAAGCACATCACCATGCAAGACATCGATTTCGACCTGGACCGCGACTACGTGGAACTCAACCAACTGCTGAAGCTGGTCGGCCTGTGCGACAGCGGCGGCGCGGGCAAGGCCATCGTGGCGTCGGGCGTGGTCTATGTGGACGGCCAGCAGGAGCTGCGCAAGACCTGCAAGATCCACGCGGGCCAGGTGGTGCAGCTGGAAGACTTCGTCATCCACGTGAACGCGCTGGACTGATCACGCCTCCGGCATCGGCAGCGCGGCGAGCCTGGCATCGAGCAGCGACGATGCCGGCAGGCGGATGCCAAATTGCTCCGCGATCACTCGCTTGATCTCGTCCGTCGTCTGCAGCGTGCGGCGTACCGATTCGTGCCCCAGGGCATGCACGGCGAACTCGCGGTTGCGCAGGGCGAGCCGGCGATCGGCGAGGGTGCGCGCCACGATGAGATTGTGCCGGAACAGCGACGAGGGATAAGTCGAGGTGAAGTGGTTGCCGACCACATAATCGATCGGCTCCGCGGGCTGCAGGCGAAACCGGTACAGCGTGCGCCACTGTTCGCCCACCCGTGCCTGCATGCGCCACTGCACGCCGTCGGTGATGAGCCGGAACGGCTCCAGCGAGGTGGGTTGCGCCTCATCGACCACCAGGCGCAGCGCGCCGCCCAGCGCCATGCTGCCGAAGCCCACATCGGCCAGCCAGCTCTCGCCCTCCACTTCCACACGCAACAACATATGCGTTTGCGGGCTCTCGGCATCCTCTGGCTGGTTCCACAGCACGCGGGCGATCAGCCCGGTGACATCGAAGCCCACCGCCTTCAGCACGGCGGTGAACAACGCATTCTGTTCAAAGCAGTAGCCGCCGCGCTGGCCGTTCACCAGCTTGTCTTCGATCGCCGCCAGCTCCAGCGACACCGGCGCGTCCAGCAGCGGATCGAGATTCTCGAACGGGATGGCCGCGATATGCGCCGTAGCGAGCGCGCGCAGGGTCGCTACATCTGCCCTGGGCTCGCCGACAAACCCGATGCGTTGCAGGTAGCCCTCGAGATCAAGCTGGTGCGGCATGGCGGCCTCCATGGCGAGAAAGCCGCACGATAACACCGCCTTGGCGAGGCCTTTGCACCCGGCCGGACGCAAGCTGTCAGGATGCAGGTAACCGGAAGCGACCCGGCGGCGAATAAGGAAGCAAGGCCCGCGATCCTACGGGCATGCCGTCCCCCTCCTCGATGGAGCGTTCGTTCATGAGCATCCGCCGATTCAAGCTGTTCCCCACCCTCGCTGGGCTAGTTCTGATGGCAGGCCTCGGCGCCTGCACGCTGGCCGCCGCCGGCGACAACACCGTGATTCCCGACCCGGCGGTCGATGCCGCGCCCGCCCAGGGCGATCAGGTGGCCGTGTTGGCCGGCGGCTGTTTCTGGGGCCTGCAGGCCGTGTTCGAGCACGTCAAAGGCGTGAAGAAAGTGTGGGCCGGTTATTCCGGCGGCGCCGCCAATACCGCCGACTACGATCGCGTGAGCGACGGCGACACCGGCCACGCCGAGTCCGTGAAGATCGTCTACGACCCCAGCAAGGTCAGCTATGGCCAGTTGCTGAAGGTGTACTTCTCGGTGGCCACCGATCCGACCCAGCTCAATCGCCAGGGCCCGGACGTGGGCACGCAGTATCGTTCGGCGATCTTCTATGGCAACGACGACCAAAAGCGCGTTGCCACCGCGTACATCGCCCAGCTGAGCGCCGCGCATGCCTATGCCGATCCCATCGTGACGCAGGTGGTGCCGCTGAAGGGTTTCTATGTCGCCGAGTCCTATCACCAGGACTATGCGAAGCGTCATCCGAACGAACCGTACATCGTGTTCAACGATGCACCGAAGGTCACGCATCTTCAGCAACAGTTTCCGACGCTTTATCAGCCTGACCGCGAAATAGTCAGCGTCACGCTGCACTGACGATCAGCCAGCCTCGGGCGGCACCAGGCGCAGGTGGGAATTGCCCTGGCGCCGGCCGGGGCTGAGCAACTGGGCGATCACATCGGGTTCGACCGGACGCGAATACAGGAAGCCCTGCCCTTCGGTGCATCCGGCACGCAGCAGGAAGCGATGTTGTTCTTCGGTTTCGATGCCTTCGGCGATCGGGCTGATATCCAGACGGCGGCACAACGTCAGCATGGACTCGACGATGGCGCCATCGCTGACGTCGTCAGGCAGGCCGGCGACGAAGCTCTGGTCGATCTTCAGATAATCGATGGCGCGCAGTTTCAGATAGCTCATCGACGAATAGCCCGTACCGAAATCGTCGATCGCCACGCCCACACCCAACGAGTGCAACGCGTGCAGGGTGCGCTCCATCTCCTCGCCCAGGCGAAGAATGGCGCCTTCGGTGATCTCCAGCATCAGCCGCTCGGGCGCGAGGCGGCGCGCTTCAAGGAGCATGCGGATTTCGTCGACGAAGTTGGCCTGTCCAAACCAGTTCGCCGACACATTCACCGCCATGCGCAAGGGCGGCAGTCCGGCCTTGTCCCACGCGGACATCTGCTCGCAGGCAGCCTGCAGCACCCATTGGTCGATGCGCCGGATCAGGCCGAGCTTCTCCGCCATCGGGATGAATTCGCCCGGCGCGATCAGCCCGCGCTGCGGGTGATACCAGCGCAACAGCGCCTCGACCGCCACGATGCGGCCTGTGCGCATTTCCACCGTGGGCTGGTACATCAGGCGGAACTCGTTCTCCGACAGCGCCTTGCGCAGTTCCGAGGCCAGCGCGATACGGCGCCGTGCGTCGGCCTGCATGCGCGGCGAGTAGAAGCGGAACGCATTGCGCTCCTCGGTCTTGGCCGCGTACATGGCGGCATCGGCATTGGTGATCAGGGTGGGCACGTCGGTGCCGTCGAGCGGGAAGCAGGCAATGCCGATACTGGCGCTGAGCGCAAGCTCGTAGTCGCCCACCGCAAACGGCGTCGACAGCACCGTCAGCAGGCGACCCGCCAGCGCGCTCGCCTGCTCGCGCGAATGCAGGTCCGACAGCAGTACGGTGAACTCATCGCCGCCGATGCGGCCCGCCACGCCGCGATCGCCCAGCTCATAGACGATGCGCTCGGCCACCTTCACCAGCAGGTGATCGCCGATGGCATGGGTGTAGCTGTCGTTGACCGCCTTGAACGCATCCAGGTCGATGAACACGACGGCCGCCATGCCACGCTCCCGCTCGGCAGTCGTCACCGCCTGCACGCAGCGACGCTCGAACTCGGCCCGGTTGGGCAGGCCGGTGAGCGTGTCGTGCGCGGCCATGTATTGCAGGCGCTGCTCGTTCGCCTTGGCGGTGCTGATGTTGTTGATGACTGCCACGTAATGCTGCACCTCGCCTTCCGGGTTGCGGATGGCGCTGATGCTGAGCAGCTCGGGATAGCTGGTGCCATCCATGCGGCGGCTGCGTACCTCGCCGACCCAGTTGCCCTCGGCCTCGATCACGTCCCACACCGAGTTGGGCAGCGGCGAACCGTCGGCCAGGCAGCGCAGGTCGTCGAAACGCAGCCCCTGCAGGGCCTGCACGGTGAAGCCGGTCATGCGGATATGCGCGGCGTTGACGCGCGTCACGCGCCGATCCGCCTCGGCGATGATCACGCCCTCGGCAATGCTGGCCAGCGCCTCCGACGCGATGCGTCGCTGCTGCTCCAGGTTCACCCGTTCGGTGATATCGCGCAGGATCGATTGGCGAACGCTCTGCGCCCCCCAGTGGGTCACGCTGCTGCGCATCTCCACCGGGCGCAATTCGCCGTCCGCCATGCGCAGCTCGCCGGTGATGGCGCCATCGGCGCGGTGCAGCAGCGGCGTAAAGAACGTGGACAGGGCTTCGCCGGTGAGCTTGTCCTCGTCACGACCGGTCCATTGCAAGGCCGTGCGGTTCGCCTCCAGGATGCGGCCGCTTTCTTCGTCCACCATCAGGATGGCATCGGCGGCGCTGTTGAACAGCATGCTGTAGCGCTCCTCGGTGCCGCGGATCCGCGACAGGATGCGCTGGGCCATGCGCAGCCACAGCAAGGAGGCGATGCACGCGGTGAGGAACACCGCCGCGAACAGCACCTTGCCGAGCCAGATCGCGCCCTGCGCCACTTCCAGCGAGAAACCGTTGGTGAGCGGCTCCAGATCGTTGTTGAGCCCGTTGATCCGATCGAGCTGCCACTGCAGCCATGCCGGCTCGGGCTGGCCGCGCGCATAGGCTTCGCTCAATTCCTTGGCCACGCCATCGAGCTGGCCCAGCGGACCATCGGCGGCACGCCATAGCGAAACGGCTTCGTGCATGTGCTGCACATCGGTGCAGCAGCGCAGCATGAAGATCATGCCGGGCTCGGCCTGCGGCAGGATCTTGCCGCGCTGGAACGCATCGTGGATGAGCTTGCGGTCGTAATGGCCCGAGGCGATCGCGTCGCGCGCCCAGCCATCGGACGTCAATAGTCCGTAGTTTCGGCGAAAGGCCGCCAGCCGGGCCGCATCGCCGGACTGGGCATAACCGAGCAGGTCCACCACCGCCTGCTTCTGCGCCTTGCTCCAGACACTCTCGCCGTTGAGGAAACCGGCGAGAGTGACCTGGACCTGGAGGGCTCCCCAGGTAAGCATGAGAATCAGGCCGATGACGGCCACCAGCCCATAGGCCAATGGCCTCAAGCGCCGGGACAGCGGTCTTGGAGAGGTGCTACGGATCAAATCCATGGCGTCCTTTTACACGACCACTCCATAAAGCTACATCTCGTCCCGTCACGCTGTCGACGACGAGATCCCCGTTATGCCGCTTGCTCTGCCACTTCGTTCATCGTGTGCTGCACCAGACAACGCTCCAGACCGTAGTGCAGACTCACGTAGCTACGCTCGATGCATTCGCGCAGATGCTCCACTTCCTCCTCTGCGGGCTGGCTGCCCATCAGGGTGCAAACGATCTCCAGCGCCTCCCACGGATGAGTATCGTCATAAGCGGCGTGTAGCTGAAGCCAACGCAGGGTGGACTTGCGACCGGCAGCCGGCAGGCTGTTGGCGTAGGCCACGCTGTCGAACACCTTCTGGGACCACTCGCCGGTGACGCCTTCGATGGCGTAGTTGGTGGCGGCGATGCCGGCGGCCAGCGTGTCGCGGGCACAGACGTCATGGCACCACTCCGCGGCAGTCTGGGTGCCGCGCGGCGGCATGCCGTCGAGCACCTCCTCACGCGACACACCCGAGCCCTCGGCCCAATCCAGCCAGTACTCGGCATGGTTCTGCTCCACGCGGATGTTGCGGACCAGCCAGCGTCGAGCCATGTKGTCGCCGGCACTGCGTCCATAACGCGTCTTGAGCAGGCTCAATGCCATGAAGCCCGGGAAGCGCTCGATCAGCGACCAGGTGCCGACCATGAAGTTGCGCACGGTAGCCAAGTCGATACTACCTTCGCTCATCATGTCCCACATCACGTGGTCGCGGACGCTCCGGCGGGCGGGTTCGCAGGCTTCGATCATTTCGCGCGCCCATTTGGGGTAGCTCGACAGTTCGGTCAGCGAGCCGGTGCGTACAGTGTTGGTGTTCATGCAGTTTCTCCAGTCGTCAATCAAGGAAACCGCCGGACCCTGCCCGGCGGCCCGACACAAGCCGTGCCGGACCACCAGTGTGGTCACGCCTCGAATGGCTTGCGAACGCCCGTTGCGAAGCAACCTGGAAAAACCTGCGCAAGTGATTGACTAAAAGAGGAAAAGCGAAAATAAGCCAGCTGGCTGCCGACCCGGAACTGGCGGAAAACTGACGTCGGAATTCCGGCGCACGCCAAGTCTTTGACGCTAAAGCGGGAGCCATGAGCAGCACGACCCGATAGACACGCGCACACAAACGTGGCCCGCCATTGGGCGGGCCGCGGCATCAAGCGCCGTTCCGTTAGTGCGAACCCAATACGCCGGACAAGACCATCAACAGGCCTGCGATCGACACCGCCCACACCAGGGTGCGCAGATAGGGAATGCCGGCCGCATAGATCGGCAGGTAGACCACGCGCGCCCAGAAGTAGATCTCGGCGCCAAGCGCGGTCGTGCCACTCGCGCATTGCCCCACCACGACCACCAGCACGGCGGCCGCGAAGAACGCAAAGGTCTCGAGGAAATTGCGGCTGGCGCGGCTGGCCCGATCGGCGACGCCGGTCAGCGGGGCTTCGCCGGAGCGATTGCCGGCATTCCAGGCCATGCCTCGCTGCATGGTGGCCAGCGTCACCGCAAACACCACATAGACCAGGCCCAACACAATCGACCACGCCAACATCTTCAGTTCGACCGGCATGTCGCCACTCCTCGTTGGATGTGGCGACATGATGCGCCCGGGCGCGGCCCTGCACCACCGGTGGGCGTCTTATGGATGTACCGAGGACGCCACGYTACGCGCGATATCGGCGAACAGCGCGGCGCGCTGCYGATCGCTGGCCGACGAGTCCATCAGAAACGCGGCCACCAGCACAGTGTGCCCATCGGGCCAGCGGATGATGCCGATATCGTTGAATGCAGCCGTGCGCTTGCCCAGCGCGCCGGACGTGCCGGTCTTGTCGGCAAAAGTCAGGCCTGCCGGCAAACCCGCGCGCAGGCGGTTCGGGATGGTTTGCGCTTCCATCAGCGCGAGCAGGCGCTGGGTCGATACCGGCGACAGCAGCTCGCCCTGGACCAACTTTCCAAGGAACGCGATCGCCGCATGCGGCGTGCTGCGATTGCGCGGGTCGGCGAGAAAGGCCTGATAGCCCGACTGGTAGCGCAGGTCCGCGGCCGCACTGCTTTCGTGCGCCGGCGCCTGTTCGCCCGGACGCAGACCGTGGAACACCTGCGCGATGTCTGCCTCGTCCACGTCCACGCGCATGCCATCGATGCCGTGCGCATGCAAATACGTCGTCACCACGACAGCACCACCGACGGCGCGGATCAAGGCATTCACGGCCGTGTTGTCGCTTTCGGTCACCGCGGCTTTCAACAGCTGCTCGATGGTGAAGCTCATGCGCTCGCCGTGGAAGTGTGCGCCGATGGACGGTATCGCCGAGCCGCCCATCACCTGATCGCGCGTGACCGTCACTGTCTGCTGCAAGGACAGCGATCCATCGTCAATCCGCGACAGCACCGCAGCGGCGACCGGCGCCTTGAACACGCTCATCATCGGGAATGCGCGATCCGCGTCGACGCCGGTGGTAGCGCCCGACTTCAAATCGAGCACGGCCACGCCCAACGTGCCCGGTTGCGCGCGCTGCGCCAAGGCATCCAATGCGTGTTGGAGCGCCTCGTTGGTTGAGGCTGACGGTTGTGGGCTGGCCGCGGGCGAGACGCCCGAGACAGCCGAGCATGCGATCGCGAACATCGCCGTGCACCATGCACGGCGGGCAGTCGAAAAAGCCATGGAGAGTCCTTTCGAGTGGGGTGACCCGGGCACTTTCTCAGCCGACTATGGCAAATCTCGGGCGCTCACCTGTCCTTGGCGCGACAGCAGTGCCCTGCGCCGTCCGCAAGGCACCGCGATTCGATCAGATCATCGGCAGGTTGAGGCCTTGCTCTTTCGCGCACTCGATGGCGATCTCATAACCCGCATCGGCATGACGCATCACGCCGGTGCCCGGGTCATTCCACAGCACGCGCGCAAGGCGCTGGTCGGCCGCTTCGCTGCCATCACATACGATCACCACGCCCGAATGCTGCGAGTAACCCATGCCCACGCCGCCCCCATGGTGCAGCGACACCCAGGTCGCGCCGCCGGCGACATTGAGCATCGCGTTCAGCAGCGGCCAATCGCTCACCGCATCCGAACCGTCGCGCATCGCTTCGGTCTCGCGATTGGGGCTGGCCACCGAACCCGAATCCAGATGATCGCGGCCAATCACCACCGGCGCCTTCAGCTCGCCATTGCGCACCATCTCGTTGAACGCGAGGCCCAGCTTGTGGCGCACGCCCAGACCCACCCAGCAGATGCGCGCCGGCAGGCCCTGGAAATTGATGCGTTCCTTCGCCATGTCCAGCCAGCGATGCAGGTGCGGATCATCGGGGATCAGCTCCTTCACCTTCTGGTCGGTCTTGTAGATGTCTTCCGGATCGCCCGACAGCGCCACCCAGCGGAACGGGCCCACGCCACGGCAGAACAGCGGACGCACGAAGGCCGGCACGAAACCCGGGAACGCGAACGCATCCGCGCAGCCTTCGTCCTTCGCCATCTGGCGGATGTTGTTGCCGTAATCGAACGTCGGTACGCCCTGCTGGTGAAACGCGAGCATCGCTTCCACGTGCGTCTTCATCGACTGCTTGGCCGCCTTGGACGTGCCGGCCGGATCGCTCTTGCGGCGCTCGAACCACTGCTCGACCGTCCAGCCCTGCGGCAGGTAACCATTGACCGGATCGTGCGCGCTGGTCTGGTCGGTGACSRYGTCCGGRCGCACGCCGCGGCGCACSAGTTCSGGCAGCACWTCGGCGGCGTTGCCAAGCAGCGCGATCGACTTTGCTTCACCGGCCGCGGTGTATTTCGCGATGCGCGCGAGCGCGTCGTCCAGATCGGTTGCCTGCTCGTCGACGTAACGCGTCTTCAGGCGGAAATCGATGCGGCTCTGCTGGCATTCGATGTTGAGCGAGCACGCACCAGCCAGCGATGCAGCCAGCGGTTGCGCGCCGCCCATGCCGCCCAGRCCSGCGGTGAGGATCCAYTTGCCCTTGAGGCTGCCGCCGTAGTGCTGGCGACCCATTTCCACAAAGGTCTCGTAAGTGCCCTGCACGATGCCTTGCGWGCCGATATAGATCCACGAGCCGGCSGTCATCTGGCCGTACATCATCAAGCCCTTCTTATCGAGCTCGTTGAAGTGCTCCCAGTTCGCCCACGCCGGCACCAGGTTGGAATTGGCGAGCAGGACGCGCGGCGCATCCGGATGGCTGGGAAACACGCCGACCGGCTTGCCGGACTGGATCAGCAGCGTCTCGTTGTCGTTGAGCTCGCGCAGGGCGCGCAGGATKGCGTCGAAGCATTCCCAGTTGCGCGCCGCCCGCCCGATGCCGCCGTAAACCACCAGTTCCGCCGGATTTTCCGCCACTTCCGGATCGAGGTTGTTCTGCAGCATGCGGAACGGCGCCTCGGTCAGCCAGCTCTTGCAACTCAACTCGGTGCCGCGCGGCGCGCGGATGGTACGGGTGGTGTCGATGCGGGTGGGAGCGTTCATGGGAAGCGTCACAGCCAGGGGAAAGTGCCATTGTGACGAGGCTGGCCGGCGCCCGCAAACCGCATTGCGGCAAAGTCCCGCCCATCCACCTTTCGGCACTTTCGCGACGCGCAAGGCGAAATCATGCTTGCCGCACTCCCCCCCTGAGGTTGCGCCCATGCAGCGTTTCCTGATTCTGGCCGTGCTGGGTGTGGCCGCGTTCGTTGGTCATGCGCAGGCTGCTGAAACATCGCGTTGCGCGGTGTGGCAACGAGAACTCTCGTTCGCCGCGTCAGTGGATCGGCACGACGAGAAGGCGTTTGCCGAGCATATCGACAGCGATGCCGTCTTCGCGGCGAACACTGCCCATCCGCAGCGCGGCCGGGCGGCGATCGTCAAGCAGTGGAAGACGTTGCTCGAAGGCAAGAGCATGCGCGTGCGCTGGTACCCCGCCTGGGTGGTGCAGGCAGGCGATCCATCGACCGTGCTGTCGAGCGGACCGGCCCTGCTGGAAAACCTCGCGCCGAACGCGAATCCGCGCTACACGCTGATCGCATTCAGCACGGTATGGCATCGCGGCAATGACGGCGTATGGCGCGTGATGTTCGACGGCGGCGACGAAGGACGCGCAGCGAGCGCCCAGGACGTGGCGAATTTCGAGTCAGGGCGCCGTGCGGAGTGCGCGCCCGATCTCGTGTCGCTTGCCATCGTCCGCTGAGCACCCCGCACCTTTCATTGCAATGATGCGTGGTGGGGTGATGGCGCCGATTTCGCGGAAGCCTTGGCGGCGCCGTCCTGCAGTGCCTGCTCTGCCCTCATTCGCAACAGCGCGCGATGCATCTCGGGCGTGGTATCGAAGTGGGCCGCGAAATAGTCCGCGGTATCCTTCAAGCCCTTCCTTGGCTGGCGCATCTGAATCTCGGCGCGCAACCACCAACCATAAGGCTCGCTGGGCGCTGCCTGCACCAAACGCTCGTCCAGCGCCCAGGCCTTGTCCCAGTCATGCGTCTGGTTCATATAGAGGTTTGCCAGTGCGGCAACTGCCTGCCTATGGTTTGGCGACAAAGCGAGCGTGGCCAGATAGTCCTGCTCGGCATGCGGATAGTCGTTCAACATCTCATAGGCGTTGCCGCGCGCAACCACATAGTCGGCATTGCCGGGCTCCTCACGCATCAGCTGGCTGGCCTGCGCGACCGCCCATGCTGATTCATCGAATTCGTTGAGGTTGTATACCCGACGCGCGCGGGCGCTGCGGTCTTCGGGATAGAAGCGCAAATCCTCGGAGAAATACACGGTCGACAGATCCAGGTGGTTGCATGCCTCGGCGGACTCGGCGGCCGTGGACAGCTGCGAGGCTACGGCAACCTGGTCGAATACGAGACGGAACTGCTCGAACCGGCCCGGTACGTTGCAGTCATCGCCATCGAGATCCACTTCCTCCGCAACCGCCTTTTCCGGCAGCAGCATAAGCAAGGGATTGTCGGATGCATGCTTCAGCGCCGCCTGCCCGTTCTGCTTCATCTGCTGGATCGAGCCGCCCCAGCGGGGTTGCAGGGCGCGCATCATTTCGCTGTAGATCGCAAAGTTTGCCGGATCGGTGTGCAAGCCGGCATCGGCCGCGTTTCTTACATAGGCCGAGCCCAGGCTGAGTTGCCCTGCGTCGATCATGGCGACGTACGCAGGCGTCATGCGCGGATCGAGTGATACGGCATGGCGCAGGTCCGCATCCGCGAGCGCCAGCAAGCGTTCCATCGCGTCGATGTTGCTGCGCGGCGTGTCCTGTATGTATTCCTTTCCGCGTGCATGCCACGCCATGGCGACGTAGGAGACGCCACTGGCGGTGTATGCAAACGCACTGTGCGGGGACGCCTGCTTCCAGTGTTCCAGCAGGGGACGCAAATCAAGGTCGCTGCGGTTGAACCAAGTTTCGAACGCATGATCCATCACGCCTGCCACGTCCGGCTTGTGCAACTTGTCGTCGAGCATCCCCGCCAATCGCCGGTCCAGCTCGACGTACTGGCCCTGCTCAAGCAGTGCATGTACCTGTTCAAACGACATCGACGGATACGTTCGATAGCGGCAATACGCCGCGACGGCGGCCGGCGACCAATGGCTGCCGGGTGGATCCGGATATGCGAGACAGCGCTGCAGCGGATCGGTGATCGCTTCGGCACGTTTGGCGCCGGCGAGGAATCTGTAGACGCTGTTGCGGTCGAACACATGCGCATTGGCTCTGTTCGGCAGAGCCACGGTCGGCGCCAGCTTGGGCGCGGGCCGATTGATGCGAGCGACCATTGCATGCTGCCAGCTCGCAGCCATTGCCCAGACGCCGCCGCCAACGGCCAAACCGAGTCCGGCCGCCGCGGCGAGCCACCACTTGTTTCCGACGTTCATTCCCTGGCCCCCCAGTGATTGCGCAAAACCCTAACATTGACGCCCATGTTCGCCAATCACGGGGCGGCCGTGCAGGCTGAACCTCCCGGCATTGATGTCCGAAAACGGCCAGTTTGAGCCTGCCCCCGGTGCTAATCTCGCCGCATGGCCCCCCAGACCGCCCCCTTGCCCGACGACCGCACCTGCGAGCAGGCGCGCCTCAGCCGCGATGCACGCTTCGACGGACTGTTCTTCACCGCCGTCACCAGCACACGCATCTACTGCCGCCCGGTATGCCCTGCCCCGTCGCCGAAACCACAGAACGTGCGCTATTACGCGAGTGCCGCGGCGGCGGAAGCGGCCGGGTTTCGTCCATGCCTGCGTTGCCGGCCCGAACTGTCGCCTGGCAATGACGCGTGGCAACGCGGCGACCACGTCATTGCACGCACGTTGAAACTGATGGACAGCGGCGCGTTCGACGAATTATCCGTGGATGCGATGGCTGAGCGCGTTGGCGTCGGCGCGCGACAGCTGCGCCGGCTGTTCGTGGAACGTCTTGGTGCGCCGCCGATCAGCGTCCATACGACGCGACGCCTGTTGTTCGCCAAGCAGCTGCTCACTGAAACGACGATGCCTGTCACGGAAGTCGCGCTCGCATCCGGCTTCGGCAGCCTGCGCCGTTTCAATGCGGCGTTCCTGCAAGCGAACCGCATGGCGCCACGCGACTTGCGTCGCCACCCCGGCGCGGCGACCGGCGATGCGATCACGCTGCGGCTCGCGTATCGGCCGCCTTATGACTTCGAAGCGATCCTCGCGTTCCTGCGCGGACGCGCGCTGCCCGGCGTGGAGCACGTAGACGAGCACAGCTACGCGCGTGTATTCGGTACGCCTGAGGCACCGGGCTGGCTGCGCCTGAGCGCATGGCCCGGCCACGATCATGCGCTGCGACTGCAACTGCACTGCCCGCAGCCGGCGCAGATGCTCGGCGTGGTGAACAAGCTGCGTCGCATGTTCGACCTCGACGCGAGCCCGCAATCGATCAGCGATGCACTGAAGGAAAGTCCGGTGCTGCGACCGCTGCTGCGCAAGCGCCCGGGTTTGCGCCTGCCCGGCGGCTGGGACGGCTTTGAAATCGCGGTGCGCGCGATCCTCGGGCAACAAGTTAGCGTGGCCGCCGCGCGTACCCTGGCGACGCGCATCGTGCAGCACTTCGGTACGCCGGTTGTGTCGCCGGTGGCCGAACTGCAACGCTTGTTCCCGGGCCCGGCATTGTTGGTCGATGCAGATCTCCGCTCGATTGGCCTCACCACTGCCCGTGCGGCGACGGTGCGCGGCGTCGCACAGGCGCTGCTGGACGGGCGCATCGATTTTCGCAGCGAGCAGCCGCTGGAAGAATTCGTCGAACGCTGGGTCGCGCTGCCAGGCATCGGCGAATGGACTGCGCATTACATGGCGATGCGCGCGCTCAGCCACCCGGATGCCTTCCCTGCGGCCGATCTTATTCTTCGTCGCGTGGCCGCCGGTGACGGTCCTGAATTGTCGACGAAAGCGCTGACCTCGCTCGCCGAGGGCTGGCGACCGTGGCGCGCCTATTCCGTCATGCATTTGTGGCGCAGCGCCAGCGACGCTGCTGCATCGAGCAAGAAGGTGGCCTGATGAACGAGATGATCTGGCACGACGAGATGGACACGCCGATCGGCCTGTTGCGTTTGGTCGCGGACGAAGCGGGCTTGCGCGAGATCTGGTTTTCCACCGGCCGCCATCAACGCGCGCCGAACCCGGCCTGGATACGCGCACGCGAACCACTCGCCCAGGCAAGACAGCAGCTCGAAGAATACTTCGCCGGCGTACGACAGCAATTCGATCTAAAACTGCATCCCCTCGGCACGCCGTTCCAGCAGGAGGTGTGGTGGGAGCTGGCGCGCATTCCTTACGGCGCCACCATCAGCTACGGCGAACTCGCGCGTCGCATCCAGCATCCGCAGGCCGTGCGCGCCGTGGGCGCTGCGAACGGACGCAATCCGTTGCCGATCGTGCTGCCCTGTCATCGCGTGATCGGTGCGAACGGCAGCCTCACGGGGTTCGGTGGCGGCCTGCCGACCAAGCAGTTTCTGTTGTCGATGGAAAGCCGCATTGCCGAAGGCGACCTGTTCGGCGCCCAGTTGCATCTCGCGGCACACTAGGTGCCGCGCAGGCACCCTATCGATCAGCGCTCGTTCGCCGCCGGCGGCGGCGTCAACGCGTTCTGGTAGGAATCGAGCTGATGCGGCCGATGCGATAGATGATACGTATCCGTCGTGGACGGCGCCGGCGTCGGCTTGGTCTTGCTGGCCTTAGGCGCGGGCGTGGCATTCGCATCAACATGCGATGCTTTCGTATTCGCCTGCGATGCCGGCTTGTACGCCGACATTGCCGCGGGCGCGGCAACGGTGGAAGCACTCGCAGGCGCACCACCCGTTTCCGGATGCGCCGCTGCCATACCGGCCCAGCACGAGCAAGTGACGAAAGTTGCGCAAAGAAAAAGACGTGTAATGGTCATACGCCTAGGCGATCATACGGACTTTGTACCCATGATAAGTCCTTGCGCATGAAGATCCTGTTTCGCCCGCTGCTCTGTGCGCTAGTCGCGCTCGGAGCAGCTTGTGCCACGCCTCACCCGCAACCGGTTTCCACGCCAGCGCCGCAGCCTGCTGTCGCAGCAAAGCCCGCTCCCGTGCCCGCACCGCTGCTGCTGATCTCGATCGACGGTTATCGCACCGATTACATCGAACGCGGACTGAGCCCCACGCTTGCATCGCTGGCCAAGCAAGGCGTGCGCGCCACCGACGGCATGCAGCCGTCGTTTCCGTCGCTGACGTTTCCCAATCACTACACCATCGTCACCGGCCTGCGCCCGGATCACCACGGCATCGTCAACAACACGATGACTGATCCGGTGCTCGGAAAATTTTCGCTGGGCAATCGCGATGCGGTCAGCAATGGCCAGTGGTGGGCTCAGGGCACGCCGCTGTGGGAAACCGCGCAACAGCACGGCRTGAAGACGGCCACCATGTTCTGGCCGGGTTCCGAAGCGGATATCCACGGCGCCCATCCGAATTTCTGGAAGCCGTACGACGGCAATGTCACGCCCGACCAGCGCGTGGACCAGGTGCTGGCGTGGCTGGATCTTCCCGCCGGCGAGCGCCCGACCTTCCTCACGTTGTACTTCGATGAGGTGGATCACGCCGGCCATCATTTCGGACCCGATTCGCCGCAGGTCAACGAGGCGATCGCGCATACCGATGCGGCGCTGGATCGTCTCGTCAAAGGCCTGCAGCAACGGGGCCTGCTCGATCGCATCAACATGATCATCGTGGCCGACCACGGCATGGCGAGTTCTCCGAAGGCCAACGTCGTGGTGATCGACAAACTCATCCCGCTCAAGCAGGTGGAGCTGGTGAGCGTGGGCGTGCTGGCCGGTTTCAACCCCAGGCCGGGGTTCGACTTCGCCAAGATTGAAGCCAGGATGGAGCAGCCCCAGCAGCATATGACGTGCTGGGACAAGACGCGCGTACCCGAGCGCCTCGCCTATGGCAGCAATGCGCGTGTGCCGCAGCTGCTGTGCCTGGCCGATGTCGGCTGGCGTATCTCGACCCGCGAGTACCTGGCGAAGAAGAAAGAGCCCATGCGCGGCGACCACGGTTACGACAACGCCGCGCCGCAGATGCAGGCGCTGTTCGTGGCGCATGGCCCGGCCTTCCGCGCAGGCGCCGAGATCCCGTCGTTTCCGAACGTGGATGTCTATCCGCTGATGACCCATCTGCTCGACCTGCCGGCCGCCGCCAGCGATGGCGACTACGACGCGGTGAAGGGCATGCTCAAGCCGGACGCGCAGTAAGCCGGCAACTCACGCTGCGGAGGCGTGCAACGCGCTTCCGCAGCCTCACTGGGGAATCGGCGGTTCCGTTTCCGGTCGGGACGGACTGACCAGCGGCGGCAGCCGATACAGGCGCCACGCAATCAACAGTCCGGCGACGACCAGCGCGCCGACAAACACCGCCACGCCGTTCCAGCCGTGCGATGCGTAGAACAGGCCACCGCTGGCGCCAGCCAGACTGGAACCCATGTAATAGGAAAACAGATAAAGCGACGAGGCCTGCGCCTTGTTGTCGCCGGCGCGACGCCCCACCCAGCTGCTGGCGATGGAATGCCCGCCGAAAAAGCCAAACGTCACTGCGACGATGCCCAGCACGATCAACCACAGTGGCCGCGTGGCCGTGAGCGCCAGCCCCACGAGCATCAGCGCGAAGGCCGTCCACAACACCTTGCGTCGCCCGAGCTTGCCGGCGAGATGTCCCATCCAGGCCGAGCTGAAGGTGCCGATCAGATACACGCTGAAGATCGCGCCCACCACTGCCTGGTTTAGCCCATAGGGTGGCGCCAGCAAGCGGTAGCCGATGTAGTTGTACAGCGTGACAAAGGCGCCCAGCAGCAGGAAGCCTTCGGCAAATAGCCACGGCAGGCCGGCGTCGCGAAAGGTCGAGGCGAAGCGCCCCATCAGCGCGCCCAGGTGAAACGGACGACGCACGTGATGACGCGACGGCGGCAGACTGCGCCAGAACACCACGCCGGCGATCAAGCCGATCACGCCGACCGTGGCCACACCCACGCGCCACCCGAAGAACTCAGCCAGCACGCCTGCCACCAGTCGTCCGCCCATGCCGCCAATGGCATTGCCGCTGATGTACAAGCCCATGCCCAGGCCGATCGATTCGGTGTGCATTTCTTCGCTGAGATATGTCATCGCCACCGCAGGCAATCCACTGAGGGTCAATCCCAGCAGCGCACGCAGTATC
>NZ_JBFTRY010000041.1:0-21286 GCF_056399745.1 Dyella sp. 01N36 | reverse complement strand
TCTCAACGCCGCAACGGGCGAGCGGGGATTCAATCGGGCCCATGCAGTAGGGAATCACATACATGGTGCGGCCTTCCATGCAACCGTCGAACAGCGCGTCCATCTTGGCGTGCGCATCGGCCGGGGCCATCCAGTGATTGTTCGGGCCGGCGTCGACCTCGTCCTTGGTGCACACAAAGGTGAGGTGCTCGACGCGGGCCACGTCGGAGGGGCTCGAGCGATGCAGGTAGCAGCCCGGATGGGTCTCCTGGTTCAACTCGATCAAGTCGCCGGTGCCCAGCATGTGCTGCACCAGCTGCTGGTACTCGGAGTCCGAGCCGTCGCACCAATGGATCTTTGCCGGACGGGTCAGCGCCGCGACCTCATCAACCCAGCGCTGCAGCGCTGCCAGCTTGCTCGACATCGTTTCCTCACTCTGGTCTTGAGCTAAAAAAGAACAGAAACGGTAACTTACGTGCACTGGCATGGCAAGGCATGGCGCAGCAAAAGCCAACTGGGCGCACCCCTAATTCGCTGCCAGACCCGATAGTTACAGGTGTAACTGCAGACCACTTTGCCAGCTGGACTACCAGTGGTTGGCAACATAAAAAAACGCCGCCCGAGGGCGGCGTTCGTGCGAGCGATGGTGCCTGGCCGAGGGTCAGGCCGGCGTGAGGGTGCGGATCATGTGCTCCACGTACGCATCGAACTCGTCATGGCTGATGCGCGGCAGGCCCAGCGTAAAGTTGAGCTGGAGGAAGCCCACATAGGCGGCATAAGTCAGCCGGGCGCGATTGAGCGCTTCTTCCGGCACCAGGCCGGCCTCGCTGTAAATGGTGGTGAGGAATTCCATGCGGCGCTGCGAAACGCGCGCCATCACCGGCACCACCTGCGGGTGATCCAGCGCCTTGAGCAACGCGGCATACACGCGGTGCGGTGCGATTTCATGCGCCACGCGGCGGAACAATTCGGGCAGGCGCGCGCGGGGATCGGGCATGGCCTCGATCTGGCTGATCACCTCTTTCTCGCCGTATTGCTCCCAGCGTTCCAGCGCCGCCTGCAGCAGCGCCTCGCGGGTACGGAAATGCCAGTAGAAGCTGCCCTTGGTGACGCCCAGCTGGCGTGCCAGCGCCTCGACGGCGAGTGCGCCAACGCCTTGGTCGGCGATCAGCCGGAGGGCGGCGTCTTCCCAATCCTCGGCGGACAGGCGGGTGCGTTCGGGTTTGGCGCTTGCATTCATACGCGTATGGTAGCCCCTGCGGGCCGCTTTGCAATTGGCGTCCGGGCAAGTCGTTGAATCGACGGAAACTCCGCGTTGCCGCAGCGCATATTGACGCAGCCATTTGTTGCAATCCATACTCATGCGTATGGTATCGACAACCCCGACCCAGAAATCCAGTAACTACGTCACGGCCGTCGACGGCCTGACGCTGGCTATCGATATTCGCCAGCCCACCGGCCATCCCACGCTGCTCTTCGCACACGGCTTCGGCCAGACGCGCGGCGCGTGGTGCACCACTGCCGAAGCGCTGGCGGACGAAGGCTTCCGCTGCGTCACCTTCGATGCGCGCGGCCATGGCGAGAGCGGCCACGTGGCGGGCGGCGATTACCACATGGAGCAATTCATCGGCGACCTGCGCCTGCTGGCGCACGCCGAGCTGAGCAAGCCGATCCTGGTCGGCGCGTCGATGGGCGGCCTGCTCGGGTTGGTGATCGCCGGCGAGATTGATCCGGAGGCGTTTCGCGCACTCGTGCTGGTCGACATCACGCCGCGTTGGGAAACCAAGGGCGTGGAACGCATCCTGGCCTTCATGCAGGCCCATCCCGACGGCTTCGAAAACTATGCGCAGGCGGCGGACGAAATCGCTAGGTACATGCCGCATCGCGCCGAGCGCAAAACCGAAGATCAACTGCGCCCCCTGCTGCGCGAAGGCGACGACGGTCGCCTGCGCTGGCATTGGGATCCGGCCCTGCTCAACGGATTGGTGAGCGAGAGCGAACGTTACCAGCCGCGCCTGATGTCGGCGGCGGCCAAGGTGCGCGTGCCGGTGTTGTTGTTGTCGGGCGGTCGCAGCGATGTCGTTTCGCGCGACACCGTCGATGAATTCCTGCAGCTGGTGCCGCATGCCGAGCATGTGGAGCTGCCGCGCGCCACACACATGGTCGCCGGCGACGCCAACGACGCATTCACCCGCGAGATCGCACGATTCGTGGGCCAGCTTTCTTCTACCGATCGCAGCGATGCGGTCACCGCCTGAATCCATGTTCCACCAAGACGTCATGCGTAACGAGGTGTTTGAATGTCCGTGATACTGACTTTGCTGGCGGCGCTGATTGCCACTGGCGCCTGTGCCTACCACCGCAGCAGTCTGCGCACGTGGGCGATTGCCACGGTGATCACGACCGTCGTGGTCGGCCTGGTTGCCGGCGCGCCGTGGACGACTTTCGTCCTGGTGGTGATCGAACTGGCGATCGCCGTGCCGCTGCTGATGGACGGTTTCCGCCGCAAGCAGATCAGCGCGCCGCTGCTGAAGATGTTCGCCAAGGTCACGCCCAAGCTTTCCGAAACCGAACAGACGGCGCTTGAAGCAGGCACGGTCGGTTTCGAAGGCGAGCTGTTCTCGGGCAAGCCCGACTGGCATGAGCTGCTCAAGCAGCCCAAGCCGGAGTTGAGCGTGGAAGAACAGGCCTATCTCGACGGTCCCGTGGAAGAACTCTGCGGCATGATCGACGACTGGCAGATCACCCACGAGCTGGCCGACCTGCCGCCGGAAGTCTGGGCCTTCATCAAGAAGCACAAGTTCTTCGGCATGATCATTCCCAAGTCGTATGGCGGCCTGGGCTTCTCGGCGCTGGCGCACTCGGCGGTGCTGCAGAAGCTCGCGACTATGTCGGCCACGGTGGCATCGACGGTGGCCGTGCCCAATTCGCTGGGCCCGGCGGAACTGCTGCTGCACTACGGCAGCGACGAGCAGAAGAACCACTACCTGCCGCGCCTCGCGGTGGGCGAAGAAATTCCGTGTTTCGCGCTCACCGGCCCGTATGCCGGTTCCGATGCCACCTCGATCACCGACTTCGGTGTGGTCTGCAAGCAGGTGGTGGATGGGGTCGAAACGCTGGGCATGAAGCTCACCTTCGACAAGCGCTACATCACGCTGGCGCCGATCGCCACGGTAGTGGGTCTGGCCTTCCGTCTGTACGACCCGGAGAAACTGCTGGGCGACAAGGAAGACCTCGGCATCACGCTGGCGTTGCTGCCGCGTTCCACGCCGGGCCTGGAAATCGGTCGCCGTCACTTCCCCCTCAACGTGCCGTTCCAGAATGGTCCGCTGCACGGCAAGGACGTGTTCGTGCCGATGTCGGTGCTGATCGGCGGCCCGCATATGGCCGGCCATGGCTGGCGGATGCTGGTGGAATGTCTCTCGGTGGGTCGTGCCATTTCGCTGCCGTCCAATGCCACCGGCGGCGTGCGCGCTGCCGTTGCTGCGACGGGTGCCTATGCGCGCATGCGCAAGCAGTTCGGTCTTTCGATTGCACGCTTCGAAGGCGTGGAAGAAGCACTCGCCCGCATCGGTGGCCTGACATACGCGACGGCCGCTTTGTCGCGTGCCACCGCAGCCGCAGTGGATCGCGGCGAGAAGCCGGCGGTGCCGTCGGCGATCGCCAAGTACCACGCCACCGAGTGGGGCCGCATCATCGCCGGTGATGCGATGGACGTGCACGGCGGCAAGGCCGTGCAGCTGGGTCCGAAGAACTACGCCGGCCGCGCCTGGCAGGGCGTGCCCATCGCGATCACGGTGGAAGGCGCCAACATCATGACGCGCAGCCTGATGATCTTCGGTCAGGGCGCCATCCGCTGCCATCCTTATGTGTTGAAGGAAATGCAGGCGCTGTCGATTCCGGACTACGGCGATCGCCTCAAGGCGTTCGATCGCGCGTTGTTCGGTCATATCGGTTTCGGCATCTCCAACGCCGTGCGTTCGCTTACGCTGGGCCTCACCGGATCGCGCATCGGCGACACCGCGGGCGACGCCTATGTGCGTCGCTACTACCGCAAGCTCAACCGTTACTCGGCGGCGCTCGCGCTGTGTGCCGATACCTTCATGGGCGTGCTGGGCGGCAAGTTGAAGTTCAAGGAAAAGCTGTCCGCCCGCCTGGGTGACGTGTTGAGCTATCTCTACATCGCCAGCGCCATGCTCAAGCGTTATGAGGACACTGGCCGTCCGGAAGCCGATCGTCCGCTGTTGGCATGGGCGTTCCACGAGTGCATGTGGCGCATCCAGACCTCGCTCGACGGCGCCATCCGCAACTTCCCGGTGCGCCCGGTGTCCTGGCTGCTGCGTGCGCTGGTGTTCCCATGGGGACGCCGCGAAGTGCCGCCGTCCGATCGCCTGGGCCGCCGCGTCGCCGCCATCATCACGGCGCCGGGCGAGGCGCGTGATCGCCTGATCGAGTGGACCTATCTCACGCCGACCGCCAACAACACCATCGGCCGGATGAACGCACTGCTGCCCGACGTGATCGCGGCCGAGCCGGTGGAACGCAAGTTCGGCAAGGCGCAGAAGGCCGGCCAGTTCAAGTCGCACGACTTCGTGGGGCAGCTGGTCGAAGCGATGCAGGCGGGCGTGATCAATGCCGCCGAATTCGAACTGCTCAAGCGCGTGCGCGAGGGCGTGTTCGAGTTCATTTCGGTAGACGACTTCGATCCGTCCGAACTCCGTGCCGCGGTGACGCGCGCCGACCGCAACAAGAAGCTGGCCGACGCGGCCTGACGTTGCCGGCCGCCATGCCTGTTCACGCAAGCATGGCGGCAATCCATCGACACACGAAAGGGCAGCGCCGCCGCGTTGCCCGCGAGGGAGGTTTGGCATGAACCAGGCACTGTCGCTGTATCGTCGGTTGGTCACACTGCCCGGTGGCCGCTGGCTCTATGGCCGCCTGATCTGTTTGAAGGCGCCTTACTTCGCCACGATCGCTCCTCAGTTCCGCGCACTGGAACCGGGGCTCTGCGAAGTGGCGATCCGCGATCGCCGCCGCGTGCACAACCATATCGGCACCGTGCACGCGATTGCCCTATGCAATGCCGCCGAACTCACCGCGGGCATGATGACCGACGTGACCATCCCGTCGAGCATGCGCTGGATTCCCAAGGGCATGACGGTGGAATACCTGGCCAAGGCCACGGGCACCCTGGTGGCGCAGGCCAGGCCGGAATCGCCGGCGCGCGAGGCGACCAGCGGTTATGCGTGGCCGGCGCTGGTAAGCGTGCGCAACGAAGCGGGCGACGAAGTCTTCCGCGCGCGCATCGACATGTGGGTGTCGCCGCGCAAGTCGTGAATCAAGGCGACATCACGCAGCAATTCTTGCCGCTGTCCTTGGCCTGATAGAGCGCGCGATCGGCGGACTGGATCAGATCCTCGTCGGCCTGTCCGTCGCCCTTCCACAGGGTCACGCCAATACTTGCGCTGACCTGCGCGTTGAACGGGCCGTGGCGCCCCTCAAGCGGGTAGGGAGCGGCGAGCGCGTTGCCGATGTCCTGGCAGCGGCGCATGAGCAAATCCACGTCAGCCACGTCTTCCAGGATCAACGCAAACTCATCGCCTCCGAGGCGCGCGACCGTGTCGTTGCTGCGCACCTGATCGCTGAGTCGTTCCGCAATGGCTTTCAGCAGGGCATCGCCCGCCGGGTGGCCGTGGTTGTCGTTGACGCCCTTGAAGCCATCAATGTCGAGCATGGCCAATGCGAAGCAGGGCCCGTGCCGCGGTACGCGTTGCATGGCGGTGAGCAGGCGGTCGTGGAACAGCGTGCGATTGGGCAGGCCGGTGAGTGTGTCGTGGGTGGCCTGGTGGCGGATCTGCGCTTCGATGCGCCGGCGTTCTGAAATTTCCGTGTTGAGCTGCTCGTTGCGCTCCTCCAGTTCGGCCAGCGTCGACTTAAGCGCCGCTCGCGCGCGGTACAGCTCGAGGAAAACGCGCACCTTGGACTGCAGGATCATGTCGTTGATCGGCTTGGCGATGTAATCCACCGCGCCAAAGTGATAGCCGCGCACGCGATTGATGTCGTCGGCATAGGCCGCCGTGACGAAGATGATCGGCGTCTCGCGCAGACGTTCATCCTCGCCGATCAGGAAGGCCACCTCAAAGCCGTCCATCTCCGGCATGTTCACGTCGAGCAGGATCAGCGCGAACTCATGGTCCAGGCACAACGCGAGCGCTGCGTTGCCGTTGTCGGCCTCGTACAGCTGTGCGCCGCTGTCGGCAAGCAGGTGGCGCATGGCGACGAGGTTGGCGGGGGTATCGTCGACGACGAGGATCTTTGGGGCTGGCAGGTTCATGGCAGGCATAGACGGTTGAGCAGCGGCGCGATCGCCGCCAGTGGAAGGCAATGGTCCGCGCCGGCGCGTTCGAGCGCGGCGGCGGGCATGGTCGCAACGTCGGCATCGGCCGGATCCTGCACGACGGCAATCCCCCCGGCCTGCCGTACATGCAGCAGTCCATCGGCGCCATCGCTGTTGGCGCCGGTAAGCACGATGCCGATCAGCGACTCGCGATACGCCTCGGCAGCTGATTCAAACAGCACGTCGATGGATGGGCGGGCAAAGCTCACGCGCTGATCCACCGACAACGAAAAACGTCGACTTGCTTCGACCAGCAAGTGATAGCCGCTTGGCGCCACATGGATCACGCCGCCGCGCATGGGCGCGCGCTCGCGCGCCTCCTCCACCGGCAGCGTGGCGTGCTTGGCCAACAATTCACACAACAGATCCACCGTGGCCGAACCGGTGTGGCAGCACACGGCAATCGGTTGGGGCAGGGCCGGATCGATCCCTGCGAACAGCTGCTCCAGCGCGGTGAGACCGCCCGCCGAACAACCGATCACAATGGCCTGCGGCATGGCCATGTCATTCCTTGCCCGTGCCGCGCGAGCCGAGGCGATAGATGCGGCGTGCGGCATCCACCGGCGTGAAGTCGGCGGCTGAAGGCGCGAAATCCAGGCTTTCGCGCGTGCCCAGGCAGAGGAAGCCGCCGCGCACCAGGCTGTCGCGGAACAGCGCCAGCGTCCTGTCCTGCAGCGAGTCCGAAAAGTAGATCAGCACGTTGCGACACAGCACCAGATGCGCTTCGCAGAACACTTCGTCGGTAACCAGGTTGTGGTTGGCGAAGGTCACGTTGCGGCGCAGGCGCTGGTCGAGCTTGATCAGCTCGTAGCGTGCGCTGTAATAGTCRGCCAGCGTGTGACTGCCGCCCGCGGCGAGATAGTTGCGCGACCAAAGCTGTGCCTCGCGCGACGGGTAAATGCCTTCCTGCGCGTGCCTGAGCGCGGCCTCGTTGAAGTCTGTGGCATAGATCTGTGTGCGGTCGTACAGGCCGGCTTCCTCGAGCAGGATGGCCAGTGAGTAGACCTCCTGTCCATGCGCGCAGCCAGCCTGCCAGATGTTGATCTGCGGATAGCTGGCAAGCACGGGAAACACCTGTTCGCGCAGCGCGAGGAAGACATCCGGGTCGCGGAACATCTCCGATACCGGCACCGACAGTCCTTCGAGCACAGCGGGCAGGAAATCCTTCTCGTGCAGCACGCGGGTGGTCAGCGCGCTCACCGTATCGGCGTGCTGCGCATGGGCCAGCTGCAGCACGCGCCGCTTCAGCGAGGCCGGCGCGTACTGGGTGAAGTCGTAGCCGTGACGCAGCTTGAGCGCGCGCACGAACAGCTCGATCTCGATATCTTCGAGTGCCGTGTCGACCACTTTCGCCTTTTCGGCCCGCTTGCTCATCGATGCAGCCACACGTGCATCATCGAGGACAGCTTGTCGATGTCGATCGGCTTGGACAGGTAATCGTTGGCGCCCGCTTCAAGGCATTTCTCCCGATCGCCGCGCATCGCCTTGGCCGTCAGCGCGATGATCGGCAATTTGGCCAGCTGCGGCTGCGCACGGATCTCGCGGATGGTGTCGTAGCCGTCCATCACCGGCATCATCACGTCCATCAGCACCAGCTCGATGTCGCTGTTGTCGGTCAGGGCCTTGAGTGCCTTCAGGCCATCCTGCGCCATCGTCACATGCATKCCCCAGCCACGCAGCACCTTGGACAGCGCGAACAAGTTACGCATGTCGTCATCCACCAGCAGCACCTTGCGGTGGATCAACTCGTTCGCATCGGTCAGCGCGGGCGAGGGCGAAGCTGCCCTCGCTTTGGCGCCAACAGCGGCCTGTCGCGCGCGGCCACCCTGGATGCTGTGCAGGAACAGGCTCACTTCATCCAGCAGGCGCTCCGGCGACCGTGCGCCTTTGATCACGATGCTGTCGGTGTATTGGCGCAGCTTCAGGCTCTCTTCCCGACTCAGCTCGCGGCCGGAATAGACCACAACCGGCGGAATGCTGCCCGCGGCGGAGAGCTGCTCGAGAAACTCGATGCCCGAAATGCCCGGCAGGCCCAGATCCAGCACGATGCAGTCGTAGGTGGTGTCGCGCATGCGCTCGAGCGCTTCTTCGGCGCTGCCGGCCTCCTCGATGCTGACGTCGTCGTTGCGCAACAGAGTGCGCATGGCCGCGCGAGAATCGGCGTCGTCGTCGACGATCAGCAGGTGGCGCATGTGGCCTTCGGCAAAATGCAGCAGGCGATCGAAGGCCTCGCCGATCGCCTCGCGGCTGACCGGCTTGGTGAGAAAGCCCACGGCGCCCAGGTCGCGGCCGCGGTTGGCTTCGTCCACCGCGGAAATGAAATGAACGGGGACGTGCCGCGTGGCGGTGTTTTCCTTCAGGCGCTCGATCACCGTCCAGCCGTCCATGCCCGGCAGCATCACGTCGAGCAGGATGCCGGTGGGGCTGTGCTTTGCCGCCAGTTGCAGGCCCGATTCGCCATCGGCGGCGGCCAGCACGCGATAGCCCTTACGACGGACCATGTCGGCGAGGATGCGCGCGAACACCGGATCGTCCTCGATGATGAGGATGGCAGTGTCGCCCGGCATCACGCTGGCGCGATCGTCTTCGATGGTTTCCGGCAGCAGCGCCTGAGTCATCGTGGGTCGGATTGGGCTGGGCGCTGCCACGCTGCTGGAGGGTGCCGTGATGGGGACGCCGGAGGGCCCTTCCAGCGGCAGCAAGATCGTGAAGGTGCTGCCGTGCCCGACCTCGCTGTGCAGCACGATGTCGCCATCGAGCAGTTCGGCGATGCGCTTGGAAATGGTCAGGCCCAGGCCGGTGCCGCCGTACTGACGGCTGGTGCTGGCGTCGACCTGTTCGAACGCCTGGAAAATCTTCTGCGCTTTATCCGGCGGAATACCGATCCCGGTGTCGGTCACGGCGATGGCGATCACATCCTTGCCCTGCATGCCCGGCGGCAGGCTGATGGCCGCCGAGGGGCGCCCGATATGCGCCGTGACCGAACCCTGGTGGGTGAACTTGAAGGCATTGCCGATAAGGTTGTTGGCGATCTGCTCGAGCTTGGTCGCGTCCGTGCGTAGCGTGGTCGGCAGACCAGCATCGATCTTCACGATGAAGTCGATCTGCTTGTCCTGCGCCACATGGTTGAAGGTGCGCTTGAGCGCGCGTTCAAGGTCGGCCAGCGGGAAATCGTCCAGTACGACGTCCATCTTGCCGGCCTCGACCTTGGACAGATCGAGGATGTCGTTGATCAGGCGCAGCAGGTTGCTGCCCGAGTCGTGGATGATGCGCGCCGATTCGACCTGCTCCCCATCAAGGTTGCCCTCGCGGTTGTCGGCAAGACTGCGCGACAGAATCAGCAGGCTGTTGAGCGGCGTGCGCAACTCGTGCGACATGTTGGCGAGGAATTCGGATTTGTACTGGCTGGCGCGGGCCAGTTCCTCTGCCTTCTCCTGCGTTTCGCGCTGCAAGGTTTCCAGCACGTGTTTCTGCTGGTTGAGCGTGTCGGTCTTCTGGCGCAGTTCTTCGTTGGATGCCTGAAGTTCTTCCGTTTGCACGCGCAGTTCTTCTTCCGACGCGAGCAGGCGCTGGGATTGCTCCTGCAGCTCGTGGGTCTTGGCGTTGAGTTCTTCGTTGGTGACCTGAAGATCCTGCTGTTGGCGGCGCAGCGTTTCCTCCGAAGCGCGCAGCTCGTCGGCCTGCTCGCTGGTGCGCTTGAGCAAGTCCTGCGTGCGAATGGCGCGGCCCAGGTTCTCCAGCGACAGCGACGCAATCGGCAGCAGTTCGTTCAAGAGGCGCTGCTGGGGTTCGCTGAAATGGTGAAAGCTGGCCAGTTCCAGCACACCGAGCAGTTTGTCCCGCAGGATCAGCGGCAGCACGCTGATGGTGTTCGGCGACGCCTCCCCGCTGCCGGAATGGATGCGCACGTAATCGTCGGGCACGTCCTGCAGCGTGATCGGCTTGCGTTCCAGCGCGCTCTGGCCGACCAGTCCTTCACCCAGCGCGTATTCGGTGCTCAGGTGGCGACGCTGCTGGTAGCCGTAGCTGCCCTGCAGGCGCAATCGCTGATCCTGCTCGTCAAAACGATAGAACACGCCCACGCCGCATTCGAGCAGCGGTCCCAGCGTGCCAGTGAGCTGCTCGGCGAAGTCGCGTTCGGTCTCCACTTTCTGCAGGTCGCTGGCGATCTGCGAAACCTGCGTCTTCACCCAGGTCTGCGCCGCGGTTTCGATCGCCATCTGCTTGAACACCTGCAGGGCCCGGGCGATCTCGCCGATTTCGTCGCGACGTTCCAGCTGGCGTATTTCCACGCTGTGATCGTGGCTGGCCAGACGCGTCATCAGATCCGTCATGCGGCGAATCGGGCGCGTGATCAGGCGGAACGTCATGTACACCACCGAGCCGCCGAGCAGCAGGCTGAGCAGCATGGTGATCCAGGTAACGGCGCGTACTTCCCTCACGTCGCGCTGTTGCGTGGCTTCGCGCTGGTCCAGCAGGGCGGCCTCGGTATCGTCCATCTGCTTGAGTACGCCGAGGATGTCGGCCACGAAGACGGTGCGGTGCGCGAGGTAGCTGGTCTGCACACGCACGCGTTCCATCGCCGCTTCGGTGGCGTCGTTGGCACGGATCGCCTGCATCGGCTCGATGCCGTTGGCCAGTGCGTCCTTCTGCCATTGGTCCGCCATCGATTCGATACGGTCGATGCGGCCTTGCTGCAGCGGGTTGTCGCTCGTCAGGGTGCGCAGCTCGCTCAGGTCCCGGGCGAGCGCCGCGTCGGCCTGCTGGTGCGCCGCCAGCTCAGAGCCTTGCGGGTTGAGCAGGAAACCGCGCAGCGCCATCTGGCTGGCCTGCAGTTGTTCGGTCACGTCGTCGATCTTGGCGCGCACGTCGTAGGTGTGCCGCGACCAGTGCGTACTGACGTCCTGCCGCGACAACGACTGCAAGCTGACGACGCTGCAGATCACGAACAGCAACACGAGGGTGCCGATCGCGACCAGGATTTTCTGCTGCATCGGCTGGTGGGCCAGCCAGGAATAGCGGTTTTTCGGGGCGGCCATACGTCTTCACAATGGGCAAGGCCTGGCAGTCCTGCCAGGCCGGGGCGGTTCCCTTCAGGGTATCCGCAGATTTGTGAAGACGATAGCTGGCCTCAGGACTTGCTGGAGGTACGACGCCACGACGGCGGCACGATGCTGCCGCGACGCACGGCCACAATCAGCAACAGGGCCGAGCAGGACGAGCAGACGATCAGCGCGACGACCGAAGCCTCAGCACCGAACACGCCGCCGCTCAACCAGTCCGGCCCGGTGCAGTTGGACACCAGCCAGCCGTGGGCGGCCGTGCCCGAAACCGGTATGCCGTAGACCGTGCCCTGCATCACATTCCATGCCGCATGCAGTCCGATGCACGGCCACAGCGAGCGCGTCACGTGATAGAGCAGGGCCAGCAAAATGCCGGCCTCGATCGCGATGGCGAGCGAGCTCCACAGCGTGGCACCGGGATTGAAGATATGGGCCGCGCCGAAGAACACCGCCGAGATGGCCAGCGCCCACCAGGTGCCGAGGCCTTCTTCGAGCGTGCGGAAGAGGATGCCGCGCGCGACGATTTCCTCAAACACGCCGGCGCCAATGCCCGTCAGCAGTACGGCCGGCAGCCAGTCCACGTCCGGGTTCGTGCCGGTGACGTGATAGCTGCCGGCGAGCCAAAGCACGAACACGACAAGGCTGATCAGCAAGGCGCCAGCCAGCAGTCCGGCGAGGCCGAGCGTGAACATGTCGCGCACCGCAAGTTCTCGCAGGGGGCGGCGTTCGATGGCCTTCACCAGCACGGCATACGCCACGAGCGATGAAATCAGCTCCATCGCCAGAATGCCGACGGCGCGCGACAACGGCGACACGCCAGGGCCGACCAGGCCCATGGCTGCAACGCTCACGGAAACGAGCTTGAACAGCACAAAGCACAATGCGCCGAAAAAGAAGATGCGGCCCATCGGCGAGAACACCATCCAGCGTTGCCACGGCGTGGCGGTGGCGGGCGTGGTGAAGGCGAGCTGTCCTGCTGGCATGGATGGATTCCCCTGAGAATGAAGGGGAGGGTAGCAGGCCCCGGCCGTTGCCGGGGCCGCCCATCCGGCTTACAGATCCAGCGAGGTCGCGTGCTCGCGCGTCGCTGAGAAACGCACGCCGGGCGAGCGCTCTTGCACCAACTGCAGGTTCACTCGCGACGGCGCGAGATAGACCAGTTCGCCGGCCGCATCGATGGCCAGGTTGTTGGCGTTCTTCTCGCGGAATTCCTCGAGCTTCTTGGCGTCGTCGCAGTGGATCCAGCGCGCGGTGGCGACGGTGACCTGCTCGAAGCTGGCGTCCACGCCGTATTCGTCTTTCAGGCGATAAGCCACCACGTCGAACTGCAGCACGCCGACCGCGCCCAGGATCAGGTCGTTGCTCATCAGCGGACGGAAGAACTGCGTGGCGCCTTCTTCGGACAGCTGCGCCAGGCCCTTCTGCAGCGCCTTCATCTTCAGCGGATCGCGCAGGCGCGCGCGGCGGAACAGTTCCGGTGCGAAGTTGGGAATGCCGGTGAAGCTCACCATCTCACCTTCCGTGAAGGTATCGCCGATGCCGATGGTGCCGTGGTTGTGCAGGCCGATCACATCGCCGGGATAGGCGCTCTCGACGATTTCGCGGTCGCTGGCCATGAAGGTGAGCGCGTTGGCGATGCGCACGTCCTTGCCGGTGCGCGTCTGCATCATCTTCATGCCGGCGCTATAGGTGCCCGAGCACACGCGCATGAAGGCGATGCGGTCGCGATGCGCGGGATCCATATTGGCCTGGATCTTGAACACGAAACCGGTGAGGGCTTCCTCTTCGGGCCTCACTTCGCGCGACAGCGTAGCGCGCGAACGCGGCGACGGTGCGTGCTCGACGAAGAAATCCAGCAGTAGCTGCACGCCGAAATTGTTCACCGCCGAACCGAAGAACACCGGCGTGAGCTTGCCGGCGAGGTACTGCTCGATATCGAACGGATGCGAGGCGCCTTGCACCAGTTCCAGCTCGTCGCGCAGTTCGGCCAGCGCTTCGGCGCCGATCATCGCCTCGAGGCCGGGTGCATCCAGGCCCTTGAAGATGGTCGAGTCCTGGCGCGTAAAGTTCTTGCCCTGCTCGAACACGTGCACTTCATCGAGCAGCAGGTGGTACACGCCCTTGAGGCGCTTGCCCATGCCGATCGGCCAGGTGAGCGGCGCGCAGGCGATGCCCAGCACGGATTCCACTTCGTCCAGCAGTTCGATCGGCGAGCGGCCTTCGCGGTCGAGCTTGTTGATGAAGGTCATGATGGGCGTGTCGCGCAGGCGGCACACCTCCATCAGCTTGATGGTGCGTTCTTCCACGCCCTTGGCGCAGTCGATCACCATCAGCGCCGAGTCCACCGCGGTTAGCACGCGGTAGGTGTCTTCGGAGAAGTCCGCGTGGCCCGGGGTGTCGAGCAGGTTGACGATGCGGCCTTCGTACGGAAACTGCATCACCGACGAGGTCACCGAAATGCCGCGCTSCTTTTCCAGCKCCATCCAGTCGGAGGTGGCRTGGCGGGCAGCCTTGCGGCCCTTCACCGAGCCGGCCATCTGGATCGCACCGCCGAACAGCAGCAGCTTTTCGGTCAGCGTGGTCTTGCCCGCGTCAGGATGGCTGACGATGGCGAAGGTACGGCGGCGGCGGGTTTCGGCGAGATGGGCAGACATGGAGGCGGGTCGGCAGGAAGGCTAGCCGCCAATGATAGCGTGGAACGGCCGGCCAGCCGGGCCTGGCGCCTCGCCGTCCCGGCTACGCCAGGCTTCCGGCGCGCCCGCTGGGCGTGCTGTTCAGTTTTGCGGGAGGGGTTCCAGCGCCACCGGCGCTGCGAGGGCATCCGGCTGGCCCATGCGCTTGAGCCAGCGGTAATGCGAGGCGAGGCCCGCGCCAAACGAGGCGTTGGCGTGATAGGGCACGCCGTACTCGCGGCAGGTCGCTTCGACCACCCGCGAGATGGCCGGGTAGTGCACGTGGCAGATGCGCGGAAACAGGTGGTGTTCGATCTGGAAGTTCAGGCCGCCGACCAGCCAGGTGACCAGCCGGTTGTTGCGCGAGAAATTCGCCGTGGTTTGCAGCTGATGGATCGCCCACGGCGTGTTCATGTGGCCCGGTTCGCTGGGCTGTGGAAACGCGGCCTCTTCCACCGCATGCGCGAGCTGGAACACCAGGGCCAGCTGCAGACCCGCCACCACGGCGACCAGGCCATAGCAAAGCAGCACGGCGCTCACCGAATGGAAGATCAGCGGCAAGCCCAGGGCCAGCGTGAAGAACACCAGCTTGCCGATGACGAAGACCGCCAGATCCTTGCCTTTGGGGCGCGGAAAGCGGCGCTTGCCGATGGTGCCGGTGATCACGTCGCGAAAATCGTCATGCAGATGCCAGCTCACCACCGTCAGGCCGTACAACATCCACAGATAGATGTGCTGCCAGCGATGATGCCAATAGTGCTTCTGCTGCGGCGCGAAGCGCGCCAATGCACCGAGGTTGATATCGCTGTCGTAGCCGTCGATGTTGGTATTCGTGTGGTGAAAATGCGCGTGCTTCCAGTGCCACACGTACGAGCTGCCGCCGACCAGGTCCAACGTCATGGCCATCCACTTGTTGACGCGGCGATGCTCGGAGAAGGCCTGATGGCCGGCGTCGTGCATGATGTTGAAGCCGATCTGCGCGGTCGCCACGCCGAGCGCGACGCTGAACAGCACGCCCTGCCACCAGGTGGCCGCGAAAAAGACCAGCAGCACATACGTGGCGACGAAGCTCGCCAGGATGATCGCCGTCTTCAGATAGATGGCCGCGCCGTCGCGCTGCTTTTGCCCGCTGTGCTTGAAATGGGCCTCGACACGCCGTCGCAACTCGCGCTGGAACGTGTTGTCGCCGTTGAACTTGAGCCGATCCGTGGAGGCAGCCGCATGCGACGTTCGAGCGGCCTCGGCCGTTCGATGAGGTGAAACAGGGGACATGCAGGGCACTCGGGGCGGGCGGGGAGTGAGTGCATGCTAGCTGATGCACCGATAACGGTTTGTTCGGCGACTAGTCGCGGGTCAGCAGGTCCTCGTAGAACGCGCCGTAGGGCTCGGTCGGGTGCGCGATCTGGATCTCAAGGATCCATAACCCGCTGGACGGTGGTTCGCCGTATTCGCCCAGATCGCCCGCCTTGTGCACCGAATGAGGGAAGTCGCTGACGCGATGACCCTTGATCTCATGGTTGAGGCGCCAGCCCATGGCCTGAGCCTGCTGCTCGGCAAACGCGTACAAGGCTTCGCCGCTGAGGCCTTGGCTCCGCCATGCATCGGCGGTGACGCGGAACAGCTCTCTTGCGGCATCCGCGCAGGCCTGCAGCTCCGGCGCGTTGCCCACCACGAAGGTGTCACCCACATCGCCTTCATGGCCTTCGAACACCAGGCCCAGATCGATGAAGTAGATATCGTTTTCGCCCAGGCGCACCGGCTCGGAACGCTCGCGATAAGTCTTGGTGGTATTGCGGCCGATGCGGATGATCACCGGATGCCACAGCCGCTCCATGCCCAGCGCGCGGAACACCTCGGCGGCTTCGGCCTTCGCCTCATCCTCGGAAATGCCCGGACGCATGCGCTCGCGGATGCCGTGCAGCGCCGCCCAGGTGCGTTCGCGGGCATGTTGCATCTGTTGCGGGTCGAAACGGTCGCCGACCGCTTCCTGAGGCACGAGAGTCATGACTGGCCGGTGCTGGCGGGGAAGAAGAAAAGCATCGCACAGAGGAGGGTCCGATGCAGGCCCGCCTCCGCAAACGCTCAGGACAGCACCACCAGCACGATGCCGATCAGGGCAGGCAGGGCCTGGATCCACAGCACCTTGCGGCTGGCGGTGAAGCCGCCATAGATCCCGGCCACCAGCACGCAGCCCAGGAAGAACAGCGTGATCGGGCGCCCGGCGTCGCCCAGCCACAGGCCCCAGCCCAGTCCGGCCGCCAGAAAGCCGTTGTACAGGCCCTGGTTCGCCGCCAGCACTTTGGACTGCTCGGCAAACTCTTGGCTCAGCCCAAAGGCGCGGCGACCGGCGGGGCGAGTCCACAGGAACATCTCCAGCACCAGGAACCACACGTGGAGCAGGGCGACGAGGGCAACAACGAGATGGGCGGCGAGTGACATCGGGATCCAGGGGCAGAGAGGTCAGGCGCGCAGTGTTGCAGCCCGCGTAGAGGCCCGCAAACCCGTCAAAACTAACCCTTCCGGCCAGTGGCTGTGGTGCTGCCCCCGGCGTAGGTTGATCGGGCTGGGTCTTGGCGCCCGAAGGACAAGGACGTGGCACCTGGGGGTTAGGGCATGGCCTGGCCATTCCTTACTCCGGGGAGTCACCTCCATGAACAAGTCAGTATCGCTAGGCCTGTGCCTGCTTCTGCTGTTTCCCGTTGCCGCGATGGCCGATGGGCCGTTCGACGGCACCTGGAAGGTCGACATGAGCAAGGTGCAGATGCCCAAGAAGCCCGATGTCTTCGTGCTCAAGGACGGCATGTACGATTGCAAGACCTGCGTGCCGGCGGTGAGCATCAAGGCCGACGGACAGGATCATGCGGTCAGTGGGCATCCGTATCTCGATTCGATGGCCGTGCAGGTGGTGGATGCGCACACCATCAAGGAAACCGACAAGAAGGGTGGCAAGGTCGTCGCCACCACGACGATTACCGTGGCACCCGACGGCAAGACCGCGCATTTCGAGTTCAGCGACAGCAGCAACAGCAGCGGTGCGCCGGTCACCGGCAATGGCGAGATGAAACAAGTGGCGGCGGGCCCGGCTGGCTCGCATGCGGTATCGGGCTCATGGGTCACCGCCAATATCGCCAACATGTCGGAGAACGCCACCGAGATCACCTTCAAGGAGGAGGGCGGCATGCTCCACATGAGCGCGCCGACGGGCCAGTCCTATCAGGCGAAACTGGACGGGACCGAAGCGCCGTACAAGGGCGATCCGGGCATCAACAGCGTGACCGTGAAGCAGACCGGCAAGATGTCGATGGTGGAAACCGACAAGCGCGACGGGAAGGTCGTGACCGTACTCACCTCCACCGTGTCGGCCGACGGCAAGACCATGAAGGTCCTGATGGACGACAAACTGCACGATCGCAGCATGGCATTCGTTGCGGTGAAGCAGTAATGATCACCGCGCCCGGCCTCCTTGCAGGCCGGGCGCGGGCTTGATGTGGTTGCAGCTGTAACCGTCACATCCGTCGAAAAATGTCGATGGCTAGATGCATAGACGTTTAGACGTCTATTGACACAGCCGATCAGGCTCGTTAGATTCCCCTTTACTCATCGAGACCGGCGGAGGGACAGGCCCTTTGAAGCCGGGGCAACCTGCGGAATTTTCCGCGACGGTGCCAATTCCTGCGGCAGCGCCTAGGGCGCAAGCCGCGAGATGAGGGCAAACCAGCACCACCGCGCCCCGTGCCGGTCGTGCCTTGCTCTCCTCTCCGGTCCGCAGGTCGATGCCGACCGGAGAAGAGCCCCATGTCCAGCCAGCCGCAACCCATCCCGCCCGTCGCCACCGCTCCCGCCGCGGTCGCTGGCGGCATGCGGCCGGACCTGACCACCCAGCGCTGCAGCCGTCGCATCGTCATCACGCCCAAGTACGGCAGCGCCCCGTGCGAGCTGGAAGTGAGCTACCTGTGGTGCGGCGCGCCTGATGCGCCCACCGTAATCGTGCAGGGCGGCATCTCCGCCACGCGTGACGTGGTGGCGCTGGACGGCGAGACCCCGCCGGGCTGGTGGCAGTCCCAGGTGGGCGCCGGCCAGCCGCTGGATCTGGGCCGCTACCGCGTGCTCTCCATCGACTGGATCACCCCGGCCGATCTCGATGGCGCGCAGGCCGTGTCCAGCGAGGACCAGGCCGATGTGCTCGCCGCCCTGGTGGAGTCGCTCGGCATTGGCCGTGTGCACGCCTTCATCGGTTCGTCCTACGGCGCCATGGTGGCCCTGGCCTTCGCCGCGCGTCACCCCTATGCCCTGGGTCGGCTGGTGCTGCTGGCCGGTGCTCATCGTCCGCACCCGCTCGCCACGGCGCAGCGCTCGGTCCAGCGCGGCATCGTGCGGCTGGGGCTGGCCAGCGGTCAGTCCGACGAGGCCTTGTCGCTGGCGCGCCAGCTGGCCATGACCACCTATCGCGGCAGCGAGGAATTCGCACGGCGCTTCAATGCCGCGCCGGAGTATCGCGACGGCCGTTTCCATTTTCCGGTCGAGGACTATCTCGAGCACGCCGGCCGCCGCTTTGTCGAGCGCTTTGATGTCGAGCGCTTCCTGGCCCTGTCCGAGTCCATCGACCTGCATGACGTGACGCCCGAGCGGGTGGCCGCGCCGGCGACCCTGATCGGCTTCCCGTCCGATCGCCTGGTGCCGCTGGCCGACCTGTGCGAGCTGCAGCGCCGCCTGCATGGCCCGGCCACGCTCGAAGTGGTCGAGTCGCCCTACGGCCACGACGCCTTCCTCAAGGAAACCGACCGCCTCGCGCCGCTGCTGCGCGACGCGCTGGCCGGTTGTTGACCCGAATTCAAAACGCATCACGCACGGAGATTCACCATGAGCGACACCCCCAGCCTGTTCACCCGCGCCGTGCGCGCCGGCATCGAATCAGACACCCAGCACGGCGCGGTGGTGCCGCCGCTGCATCTGTCGACCAACTATGCGTTCGAAGGCTTCGGCAAGAAGCGTGCGTATGACTACTCGCGCAGCGKCAACCCGACCCGCGACTTGCTGGCGGAGGCCCTGGCCGAGCTGGAGCAGGGTGTGGGTGCGGTGGTGACGGCCAGCGGCATGGCAGCCGTGGCGCTGGCGCTGGAACTGGTGCCTGCCGGTTCCCTGGTGCTCGCTGCACACGATTGCTACGGCGGCACCTGGCGACTGCTGGATGCCTGGGCCAGGAAGGGCCGCTTCCAGGTCCGTTTCGTCGATCTCACCAATGCACACTCTCTCGCCGAAGGCCTGGCTGCGAAACCGTCGCTGGTGTGGGTGGAGACGCCGTCGAACCCGCTGCTGCGCATCACCGATATCCGCCACGTGGCGCAGGCGGCGCATGCCGTGGGCGCGCTGGTGGTGGTCGACAACACCTTCCTCTCGCCGGCCCTGCAGCAACCACTGACCCTGGGCGCCGATGTGGTGGTGCATTCCACCACCAAGTACATCAACGGCCATAGCGATGTAGTGGGCGGCGCGGTGGTGGCACGCGATGCCGCCGTTGCCGAGCAGCTGAAGTGGTGGGGCAACTGCAATGGTCTGACCGGCGCGCCGTTCGACAGCTTCCTCACGTTGCGCGGCCTGCGTACCTTGAACGTGCGTTTGCGCCAGCATCAGGAAAACGCAGTGCGCATCGCCGAACGTCTGGACGGCCATGCGGCCGTGCGCAAGACGTATTACCCGGGCCTGCCGAACCATGTCGGCCACGCGCTCGCCGCGCGCCAGCAACAGGGCTTTGGCGCCATGCTCAGCTTTGAACTCGAGGGCGGCGAGGAGCAGGTGGCAGCCTTCGTCGAAGGCTTGCACTACTACTCGCTGGCCGAGTCGCTCGGTGGCGTGGAAAGCCTGGTGGCGCATCCCGCTTCGATGACGCATGCCTCGATGGCGCCGGAAGCCCGTCGCGCCGCCGGCATCGCTGACACGCTCCTGCGCCTGTCGGTGGGCATTGAAGATGGCGACGATCTGTTGCGCGATCTGGATGCTGCATTGCTCCGCGCCGAAGCGGTGAGCCATGCCAAACGTCGGGTGATCGCATGAGTGCGGTGCTGATCGAGCCGCTGCAGGCATCGAAAGCGCAGGTGTCTCCCGCCATCGCCGCCGTGCTGCTTGGCACCGGCGTGGTCGGTGGCGCCTTCCTGAAGTTGCTCAACACGCCGGCGGCGGCATCGATCAGGCTGGTGGGTGCGGCCAATTCGCGACGCCAGCAGACACAGGTGGAGCAGCTCGCGGACCGTGCCTTGCGCGAAAAGCTCAAGACCCACGGCGACGTGCGCAATGACGCGGTGTTGCTCGAAGCGCTGGAGACGAACGCTRCGGCGGTCAAGGTGATCATCGACGCCACCGCCTGCGGCACGCTCGCCTCGCGCCATGCCGAGTGGCTGGCGCGTGGGTATCACGTGGTGACGGCGAACAAGTCCCTCGCTGGTGGCGATCTGCCGGGATGGCGCGCGTTGCAGGCGGCGCTCGCGCAGGGCGGGCGTTATGGCGATTCGGCCACCGTCGGCGCGGGCTTGCCAGTGATCTCGACCTTGCGTCGCCTGCGTCATTGCGGCGATGCATTGCTTACCCTGGAAGGCGTGTTCTCCGGTTCGCTGTCGTATCTGTTCAACCAGTACGACGGCAGCCAGCCGTTCTCCGCGCTGCTGCGCCGAGCGCGTGAACTGGGCTATACCGAGCCCGATCCGCGCAGCGATCTTTCGGGTGAAGACGTGGCGCGCAAGCTGCTGATCCTCGCGCGCTGTGCGGGTTTTGCGTTGCGTCCGGATGAAGTAGAAGTGGAAAGCCTGGTGCCGGAAAGCCTGCGACAGCTCGACGTCGAAAGCTTTCTGTCGCGCCTGGAGGAACTCGACGAACCGCTTGCTGCGCGCTACGCCGAAGCAAAAGCGCGCGGCGGTGCATTGCGCTTCCTCGCCCGCCTCAACCAGCGTGGCCGTGCGCGCGTCGGTCTGGTCGAAGTGCCGGCAAACCATCCGGCCACACGCCTGTACGGCACCGACAATCAGTTTGCACTCAGCACCACGCGCTACAACTCGCAGCCGCTGGTGATCCAGGGACCGGGTGCGGGACCAGAGGTGACGGCGCAGGCGTTGTTGGGCGATGTGTTGGCGTTGGTGTGAAGCCTGAGGGTTCGTGAGTCGCGCACAGGGTGCGCTCCCACAGGT
>NZ_JBFTRY010000040.1:0-21410 GCF_056399745.1 Dyella sp. 01N36 | reverse complement strand
AGCGGTACACCCCAGCGTGGCCGTCGCGCACAGGGTGCGCTCCCACAGTTGGGGACATCGCAGCGGCTTACATCCACTCGCGGCCGTATCGCGAGCTGTTCAATGAGGCTGAGCCCGCGCGCAGTCAGGTGTTGAAGCAGCTGGGGGATTGGTTGCAGAAGCGGGGGTAGGTTTTCGCTGCCTGCGGTCACCTTGTAGGAGCGCACTTGTGCGCGACCGCAGAGTTGCAGTTCACCGCTTCGCCGGGTTGTCGCGCACAAGTGCGCTCCTACAAGGTGATCGCGGCTTACATCCATTCGCGCTTGCCGGTGAAAACAATCGTCAGCCACTCGGCCCGAATATCGCTGCCCAGCCGACTGGCGATGTCGCTGCGCACCGCATCCACATCCCGCATATCACCCAACGGTCGCGACGCATCCACCAGGATATGGATGTCGATAAACCGCATGCGCCCGATCTTGGCAACGTAGCTGGTGAAATCGAGATAGCCGCGCTCCCCTACCATCGCCGTCATCACATCACGCACGCGCTGGTCGAGCGAATCGGGCGCCAGTTGCAGCACTTCGCGCAGCGCCTGCCACAGGCTGCCAAGGGGCAGCGGCAAGAGCGCGAGCGTCAGCAGCAAGAGCACGGTGGAATCGATGTAGCGCGTCCAGTGGTCAAGCGGGCCGCCCTGCATCACGGCCGCCAGGGCAAAGCCCACCAACACCGCGACGCTGATGGCGCCGCCGATCAGCCAGCCCTTCGCATCCAGTTGCAGCAGTACCGATCCCAGGGCATTGGCCTGGCGGCGCATATATAGCGCCATGGCCACGCTGACCACGCCCATGATCGCCGCCCACACCGCGCCGAAACCAAAGGCGAGCTCGTGGCCGCCGGTCAGCAGGCCATGCAAGGCGGTGAAGCCGCCGTAGCTGCAGATCGCGGTGAGCACCGCCGCATTGAACACCAGCACCAGCGGTTCCAGGTGCCAGTAGCCGAACTGGAAGCGCCGGCTGCCCTCGCTGGTGACCAGATGGGAGACCGCCAGCGATCCGGCCGTGAGCACCACGTCGACCAGCGAGTAGAAACCGTCGAAGGCGAGGGCCTGCGAGCGCATCAGCAAGCCCACGGTGACGCAGGCCACGCCGACCAGGAAGGTCGCGCCGATTGAAAGGCGCAACAGGCTCTGTTCGCGGAAGGTGTCCATGCCCATCCCCTTTTGAGGTCGCAGACATTATGTCTGTAGGAGCGCACCCTGTGCGCGAACGCGACTGCCGAAGTCGCTGCCCCGTCGCAGCGGTCGCGCACAGGGTGCGCTCCCACAAGGGGAGGTTGCACGTCGGATTCGAAACCAGGGAAGCGTTCGTTCTGTTCCTTGGCGATGCGCAGCGTGTCGATCGCCCGACAACACCAAAGTCCGATAGTCGTCATGCGTGCGGTCGACATACTGTGAACGATGGGCGTCCAAACGCCTCCAGGAAAACGCACGCAAGCCGCTCGCCTGCTGCGTTTGTTCTGTAAACAAACCTTCACGTTTTGCATTCAGCTGTCGCGTCAGGATCGGCGAACGCAACGCACGCTTGGTAAGGGGTTGTCATGTCCAGCAAGCCCAGATCGCCTTCCCGTCGCGACTTTTTGCGACAGTCGCTGGTGGCGGTTCCTGCCGTCAGTCTGCTGGGAACCTCCGCCATCGCGCAGACGCAAAGCAGCACGGCCGCTACGCCTGCGGCAGCTGCCACGGCAACGAAGTACTCGCCACGTTATTTCACGGCGCCCGAGTGGGAATTCCTGCAGGCCGCGGTGGAACGATTGATCCCGCCCAATGAAGACGGACCCAGCGCCGTCGAAGCGGGTGTGCCGGAATTTCTCGATCGCCAGATGGAAGCGGCCTACGGCCATGGCGGCCTCTGGTATATGCAGGGGCCGTTCGTGCCCGATGCGCCAGCCACGCTTGGCTACCAGCTGCGCTATACGCCGCGCGAGTTCTATCGCAAGGGCATCGCCTCGGTCGACAGCTGGTGCCAGAAGCAGCACAACCAGAAGTTCTCCGCGCTGCCGGCCGAGCAACGCGACGCCATCCTCCATCAGATGGAGAAGGGTGAAATCCAGCTCGACGATATCCCGGCGATCGCCTTCTTCACCCAGTTGCTGGCCAACACCAAGGAAGGCTATTTCGCCGACCCGATGTACGGCGGCAACAAGCTGATGGGCGCCTGGAAGATGATCGGTTTTCCGGGCGCGCGCGCCGACTACGCCGACTGGATCGAACAGCCCGGCAAGGTTTATCCATTTGGGCCGGTGTCGATCGAAGGGGCGAAATCATGATGCGCATGAAACCGGTCGACGTGGTGCTGGTCGGCTTTGGCTGGACCGGCGCCATCATCGGCATGGAGCTGGTCGATACGGGCTTGAAGATCCTGGCGCTGGAACGCGGCGCTTATCGTGATACCTCGCCTGATTTCACCTATCCGCACAATGCCGATGAGCTCGCTTACGGCATCCGCGGCGAACTGTTTCAACCGCTGGCGCGCGAGACGGTGACGATCCGCCACAACCTCAACGAAACCGCCGTGCCGTATCGCCAGTACGGTTCGTTCCTGCTCGGCAACAACGTGGGCGGCGCCGGCATCCACTGGAACGGGCAGCACTACCGGCCATCGCCGGAAGACCTGGAATTCCATAGCCATATCAGCAAGCGCTACGGGCAGAAATTCATGCCCGAGGACATGCAGATCCAGGATTACGGCGTCACCTACGACGAACTGGAACCCTTCCTCGATCAGTTCGAGTATCTGTGCGGCACCTCGGGTCGCGCGGGCAATCTCAATGGCGAGATCAAGGATGGCGGCAATCCGTTCGAGGGCGTACGCAAGCGCGAGTATCCGAATCCGCCGGTGGCCGACAACTACGGCGCCAAACTTTTTGCCGATGCGGCTCGTTCGAAGGGCTACAAGCCGTTCCCGCAGCCCTCGTCGAATGCGTCGCGGCCGTATACCAATCCACATGGCGTGCGGCTGGGTCCGTGCAATCTGTGCGGCTATTGCGAGCGCTTTGGTTGCTTCATGTATTCCAAGGCGTCGCCACAGACCACCATTCTTCCCGTGCTGATGCGCAAGCCGAATTTCGAGCTGCGCACCAATAGCCACGTGATCAAGATCAACCTCGACTCCACCGGCAAGCGCGCCACCGGCGTCACCTACGTCGATGCGCAGGGCCAGCAGGTAGAGCAGCCTGCTGACCTGGTGATCGTGTCGGCGTTCCAGATGCACAACGTGCGCCTGATGTTGATGTCCGGCATCGGTGCGCCGTACGATCCCAACACCGGCAAGGGTGTGATCGGCAAAAACTACGCGTACCAGATGATGAGCAACGTCAACGTCTTCTTCGACAAGGACGTGGCGATCAATCCGTTCATCGGCGCGGGCTCCGGCGGCAACCAGATCATCGACGAGTTCAACTCCGATCACTTCGATCACGGGCCGCACGGATTCGTGGGCGGTGGTTACATCCTCGGTGGACAGACCGGCGGCCGGCCGATCCAGCAACTGCTGGTGCCACCGGGTACGCCGGCGTGGGGCGAGAAGTGGAAGCGCGCAGCGAAAGACAGCTATCTGCACACCACTGGCGTGCAGTCGCATGGCTCAGTGATGTCCTATCGCGATCGCTATCTTGATCTGGACCCGACCTATAAAGATTCGTTTGGCCTGCCGCTGCTGCGCATCACCTTCGACTGGCACGACAACGAATACAAGATGACGCAATTCCTGACAGATAAGGCGCAGGAGATTGCCGATGCGATGAAGCCCAGGCAAACCTCGCAGACGATACGCAAACCCGGCGGCCACTATGACGTGCGCCAATACCAGACCACGCATACCACCGGTGGCGTGATCCAGGGCAGCTCGCCTGAAACCAGTGCATTGAATCGCTTCCAGCAGAACTGGGACGTGCACAACGTGTTTGTCACGGGCGCGTCGGCGTTCCCGCAGAATCTTGGCTACAACCCGACCGGTCTAATCGGCGGCCTCACGTATATGTCCGTCAAGGCCATCCGCGAGACCTATCTCAAGAATCCCGGGCCTCTGGTGCAGGCATGAACACCTATGCGAAGCCTCGTCGTGGCAGCAGCTTGTGGCGCGTCATCGTCGTACTGGTCGTGCTGCTGGTAATCGTATGGCTGCTTGCCATGCTTTTCCCCGGTGGCGGCGGCGATCCAACGGCAAAGGCAGCGGAGGCCACGCCCGATCAGGTCAAGCAGGGCGAATACCTTGCCCGCCTCGGCGATTGTGCCGCCTGTCACACTGCACCCGGCGGCAAGCCGTATGCCGGCGGCCTGCCGATCGCCTCGCCGATCGGCACGATTTACAGCACCAATATCACGCCCGATCCGGATACCGGCATCGGCAAGTACCGCTATGGCCAATTCGAGCGCGCGGTACGTCGCGGCATCAATGCGGACGGCCATACGCTTTATCCCGCCATGCCGTATCCGTCGTATGCGAAGGTGAGCGATCAGGACATCCAGGCCTTGTACGCCTACTTCATGCACAGCGTGCAACCGGTGAAGCAGGACAACCACGCCGAAGACATCCACTGGCCGCTGTCCATGCGCTGGCCGCTCACCTATTGGCGCTGGCTGTTCGCGCCGAAGGTCTCGCCGATCGAGACCGCCGCCACCGGCGACGCGACCATGGCGCGCGGGCAATACCTGGTGGAAGGCCTGGGGCATTGCGGTGCCTGCCACACGCCGCGCGCATTCACGCTGCAAGAGAAGGCATTGAGTCCGAGGGATGGCCCGGCGTACCTCAGCGGCAGCGTCAACGACAACTGGGTCACGCCCAGCCTGCGCGGCGAACTGGCCAGCGGTCTTGGCAGTGTGCCGGAGGATGAGCTGATCGCCCTGCTCAAATCCGGCCGCACCGAACGCAGTGCCGTGTTTGGCGGCATGAGCGACGTGATCGAGCACAGCACGCAGTACATGAGCGATGCGGATCTCGCTGCCATGGTCCACTTCCTGAAGTCCTTGCCGGCGGCGCGGCAGGAACAGGCGGTGACCTATGACGCGGCCACGCACACGGCGCTCTACAGCGGCAACGTGAGCGCACCGGGTGCGCAGCTGTATATCGACAACTGCGCCACCTGCCATCGCACCGACGGCCACGGCTATGGACAGGTCTATCCAGCGCTTGCCGGCAATCCCGTGCTGAACGGCGAGAATCCCGGCTCCGCTGTGCGCCTGGTGCTGCATGGCGCCACCATGCCGGCCGGCCGCGACGCGCCCACGCAGTTCAGCATGCCGGCCTTCCGCGAGCGGTTGAACAATCAGCAGATCGCGGACATCCTCACCTTCGTCCGCTCCAGCTGGGGTAATCGCGGCGGCGCGGTGACGGCAAATCAGGTGGCGGGTCTGCGCGACAAGCCGCCGGTCGGACAGCCATTGATGACGAGTTACGATCCACGTGTGCGTGATCCCAATGAGCTCAAGGCGGATGCGGAAGACCAGGTCCCGCCAACGCCCGCACCTTCGAAATAACTCCCGTGCACGGCAGCGCTCAACGCGCTGCCACGTCCTTCGCCTCGCTGCCGGACCAGCCGCCACCCAGTGCACGGAACGTAGCCACTGCGGCGCGCGCGTCGTCGGCATGCACGCGGGCAAGCTGGTCGCGCGAAGTTAGCAACTGGCGATCTTCATCCAGCACTTCGATCAGGCTTACCGCACCGCCCTTGTAGGCATCCTGCGCGGCATCGCGGGCCTGCACGTGGGCCTGCACTTCCAGGATCAGATCGCGGTGCTGGGTTTCCAGCTCCGCGAGCGAGACGATGGCGTTCTCCACGTCTTCGGTGGCACGCAACATGGACTGGCGATATTGCGCCAGCGCTTCGGCATTCGCACCCTTGGCCTGCGCCACTTCGGCATCCACGCGACCGAAGTCGAACAAGCGCCAATGCAGGCCCAGCACGGCTTGCGGCTGGAACGCCTGGGAGGAGAACAGCGAGCCGCTCTGCAGGCTTTCAAAACCGAGCAGGCCACCCAGCGACACCTTCGGGTAGTACTCGGCCACGGCAACGCCGATGCGTGCGTTCGATGCGGCGAGCTTGCGCTCGGCGGCGATCACGTCCGGGCGGCGGCGCAGCAGCATGTCCGGGCCGCCATCGGTGCCGATCACCGGCACGGTGAAGGTCGGTGCGTGATCCTTCAGTTCCGCCGCGTAGGTGCCGGGCGCGGCGCCCATCAGCACGTCGAGGCGATTGAGCTGCTGCGCCAGCGTGATGCGCAGCGGCGGCAAGGTGGTCTTGGCCTGCAACACCAGCGCCTGTGCCTGTGCCACTTCGCGCGAAGTCGCCAGGCCACCGGCCAGCCTGTCCTTCACTAGTTCGAGCAGCTGGCTTTCCGTATCGATCTGTTGCTGCGCAAGGCGTATGCGTTCCTGCGCACCGCGCACCTGGAAGTAGCTGTCCGCGGCCTCGGCGGCTACGGAGACGCGCACGCCATCCTGGCTGGCTTCGGCTGCCTGCGCTTCGGCATCCGCCGCTTCGGCGCCACGATGCAGGCCGCCGGCAAGATCAAGCTCCCAGCTTGCGCCAACGCCCAGGGTTTCCAGCGTCTGAGAGCGCTTGTAGCCGGGCGTCTGGCTGGCGATCTCGCCCAGCGGGCCCTTGGTCGATTGATGCTGCTGCACCACCTGGCCATCAAGACTGCCTTGCGGTGCGAGCTGTGCACCTGCCTCGCGTGCGGCCGCGCGTGCCTGGTCCACGCGTGCCATTGCCGCAGCAAGGTCGAGGTTCTGGGCCATCACGCGGCTGATGATGCGGGTGAGTTCTGGATCATCGAAACCCTGCCACCAAACATCGAGCTCCGGTGCGGCACGTGTGGCGTCGCGCTGCTGCAGCATCGACTGGCTGGCGTAGTCGGCATTGGTTTTCACCTCTGGCCGCACATAGTTCKGGCCGACCGTGCAACCGGCCAGGCCGATCAGGGCCGCCGCAAGTGCGCCTAGAGTTAACGAGTGGCGACGCGATGATGAGCGTGACGCGCCGGCAGATGACGAAAGCGAAGTGTTCATCGTGATATCTCGAAGAAAGTAGAAGATCGGATCAGTGCGCATCGGCGGACGGCGCAGCGGGCGGCGCCACCTTGCGCATCAACGGCACCATCGCCGTGGCCACCACAAAGCACAGGCCAATGGCGAGGAAGGCGTCCGCGTAAGAAAGCGTCTGCGCTTCGCGATACGCCAGTTGCCACAGCTGATGCAGCGAGCCATTGGTCGCGTCGTCGACGTTCTGTCCGAGCTCGGCGATATGGCCGGTGGTCTGCGCCAGCCAGCCGTTCATCGCTTCGTTGCTCGCGTTGAGATGTTCGGACAGGCGATAGAAATGCAGATTGGTGCGGTCGTTGAGGATGGTCGCGCACACCGCGATGCCGATGGCACCACCMAGATTGCGCATCAGGTTGAACAGGCCCGAGGCGAGCTTGAGCCGGTTCGGTGCGAGGCCGCCCAGGGTGAGGGTCACCGCCGGCGGCACCGCCAGCTGTTGGGCCATGCCGCGCAGGGCCTGCGGCAGCAGCAGTTCGTGTGCACCCCAGTCATGCGTGATCGGCGTGAAGTCCCACATGGAGATGGCGAACACGGCCAGCCCCGCCATCATGATCCAGCGCAGGTCGTAGCGCTTGGCCAGAAAGGTGTAGAGCGGAATGCTGAGGATCTGGAACACGCCGGTGGAGAACACCGCCTCGCCGATCTGCAGCGCGCTGTAGCCACGCACGCGGCCGAGGAACAGCGGCGTGAGATAGATGGTGGCGAACAGGCCGATGCCGGTGACGAAGGAGAAGAAACAGCCCAGCGCAAAATTGCGGTCGCGCAGTGCGCGCAGATCAACGACGGGATGATCGTAAGTCAGGCTGCGCGCAATAAAGCCCACGCCCGCCAGCCCTGACAGCCACGCCGTGGTGAGGATCACCTGGTCGCTGAACCAGTTCCAGCGCGGACCTTCTTCCAGCGTGTATTCCAGGCAGCCGAGGAAGATCGCCAGCAGCACCATGCCGAGGTAGTCGGCGTGACGCAGCAGGGAATAATCCGAGCGGTCGATATTGACCAGCATCGGCACCGCCACCGCGACGAAGATGCCGGGCACCAGGTTGATGAAGAACAGCCAATGCCATGACGAGTGATCGGTAATCCAGCCGCCCAGCGTGGGCCCAAGCGTGGGCGCCAGCGAGGCGATCGCGCCAATGGTCGCCGCCGCGATCACGCGCTGCTTGTTCTGGAAAAACACGAAGGCGGTAGTGAACACCATCGGGATCATCGAGCCGCCCAGGAAACCCTGCAGCGCGCGGAACACGATCATGCTCTTGATGTCCCAGGCCATGCCGCACAGCATGCTGGTGATGGTGAAACCGATCGCCGACGCAGCGAACAACCAGCGCGTGGACATCACGCGCGACAGCCAGCCCGACAGCGGAATCACCACGATTTCCGCGATCAGATAGCTGGTTTGCACCCAGGCCGTTTCATCCGCGCCCGCCGACAGGCCACCGCCGATATCGCGCAGCGACGCGGACACGATCTGGATGTCGAGCAAGGCGATGAACATGCCCACGCACATGCTGGCGAAGGCGAATACTTTCTGCGCGACGCTGAGCGCGGCCGGATCGATGGGCCCGCTCAGCGGTGCGCTGGCGGCATGAGCGCTCATGGCGTGGCGACCCTGCCGCGCGTGTCCACGTCAGCCACCACGGAAAGACCGGGACGCAGCACGCCCAGTTCGTCGTCCTTGCTGTCCAAGACCACGCGCACCGGCACGCGCTGCACGACCTTGGTGAAGTTGCCGGTGGCGTTCTCCGGCGGCAGCACGCTGAACTGCGCGCCGGTGGCCGGGGCGAGACTGGCGAGATGGCCGTGGAATACGCGGCCAGGCACGACGTCGGCGCGAATTTCCACGGACTGCCCGGCCGTCATGCGGGCGAGCTGGTCTTCCTTGAAGTTGGCGTCCACCCACAGGCCACGCGCCGGCACTACCGACAGCAACTGCGTCCCCGCCGCGGCATAGGCGCCGGTGCGTGCACGGCGGTTGCCGACGACGCCATCCACCGGTGCGCGCAGCTCGGTATAGCCTTGATTGAGGCGCGCAATGTCTTGTTCGGCCTTCGCCTCCTGCAAGGCCGCGCGTGCCTGCTGCTTCTGCGATTCGATCACGTCGATCTGGCGCTGCGCGGCGACCAGCGAGGCATCCGCCTTGTCCGAACCGGCGCGCGCCGTCTTGTACGTGGCATCGGCGCGCTGCGCGCTTTCGATCGACACCGCCGAGCGGCTGGAGAGATCGCGGTAACGCGCTTCGTCGTCACGCGAGCGCTGCGTTTCGGCAGCGGCCGCCGCCACGCTGGCCTGCGCCTGGCGGATCACTGCCAGCTGCAGTTTTTCGGTGGCGTCGAGATTGGCGAGCAGGGCTTCCTGCGCAGCGACTGCACCATCAGCCTTGGCGAGCGCGGCGCGATAGTCGCGATCATCGATCTTCACCAGCAGGTCGCCGGCGTGCACCACCTGGTTGTCAGTCACCGCGACCTGCGTGATATAGCCGGGCACCTTCGGGCCGATCACGGTGACATCGCCACCGACATACGCATCGTCGGTGTCTTCAATAAAACGGCCCACGCTCCACCAGTGGCCGCCATAGATCACGCCGGCGATCACCGCCGCGCCGATGGCGAGCCTGAGCAGCTGCTTTTTCCGGCTGCGGGGGGCGGATTCCGTAACGGCGGGTGCGTCCGCTCGCTCGGCAACGGTGACGGCATTCATGGGAGTGACTCCGGAGACTTGGGATGGGAAAGGGTTTGCAGGGCTTGCGCCCGTGAATTTCGAAATTCGATGCGCGCTCGCATGCGCTCGCTGGCGGCGGGGCCGGCGCGCAATTCGTGGCGTTCGCGGGTGATGGGTTCGCCGGTCTGGCGATCGACCAGCACCGGTTCGACGATGTGCCCCAGCTGGCGATCGATCAGCTCGATGGCCTGGCCTTCCTCGGCGAAGTGCCGGTTGCCCCAGGCCATCATCGCCAGCAGCACCGGGCGGAAATCGCGGCCGCGTTCGGTGAGCACGTATTCGTGGCGCACCGGACGGGTGCTGTAGCGGCGGCGCTCGAGCATGCCGGTTTCCACCAGCATCGCCAGGCGGCGGCTGAGGATGTTCGGCGCGATCCCCAGGCTGGTCTGGAAATCGTCGAAGCGCGTAAAGCCATAAAAAGCGTCGCGCAGGATCAGCATGCTCCACCACTCGCCCACCCGGTCCAGTCCGCGGGCGATCGGGCATTGCATGTTTTCGGCGGTGGTGTGGCGCACGGCGACGGGCCCTACTGCATTAGATGACGATCATCATATAAATGGTAACTTGCGAAATGCAAGTGACTTTTTGTGAGGGCGGCGTGAAGGGCGCCGATGCAAAAAAAATTCGGCCGCGCCCTTGAAACTGGCGAGTACTCGAATTATATGATTTTGGTCATATAAATAATCACCGTTCTCTCCCACCCCGCTACCGGACACACCATCATGAAAATCCAGGGTTCCACTGTCTTCATCACCGGCGCCAACCGCGGCCTCGGTCTCGCCTTCGCCAAGGCCGTGCTGGCCGCCGGCGCGCGCAAGGTCTATGCCGCTGCGCGCGATCCGTCCACCGTCACCCTGCCCGGCGTCGTGCCGGTCAAGCTGGACGTGACCAACCCGCAGGATGTCGCCGCCGCTGCAAAGCTGGCTGCGGACGTGGACATCGTGATCAACAACGCCGGTATCACCGGCGGCACGCCGCTGCTGGACGCGGCCGATGGCGAGGGCAACCTGCGTCGCATCATGGAAACCAATCTGTACGGTGTGTACGCGGTAAGCGCCGCCTTTGCGCCAGTACTGAAAAAGAACGGCGGCGGCGCCCTGGTGAACATGCTCTCCGCCCTGAGCTGGCTGAGCCTGGACAGCACCAGCGCCTACTCGGTGACCAAGGCCGCCGCATGGGCGCTCACCAACAGCTTGCGCATCGAGTTGCGCGCGCAGGGCACCCAGGTGCTCGGCATCCATGCCGGCTACATCGACACCGACATGGTCAGCCATGTCGATGCGCCCAAGACCAGCCCGGCCGATATCGCCGCCCGCACCCTGGAAGCGCTGGAGCGCGACGACGCCGAAGTGCTGGCGGACGACACCGCCAAGCACGTGAAGGCAGGCTTCGGCGCCACGCCGGCGGCTTACCTGGGCGGCTGATCGGCGCCCACGCCGTAGAAACATGCCAAAGACCAGTGGACGGCCATAAGGCCGTCCATTCGGTCGCGAATGGCAGCTTTTCGTTGCACCGCAGTACTGGACGAAAAAGCCCGAGGGAGTCACGCTTACCGTCTCCCCAAGTGCAGGACCGTCCATGAGAACACCCGCCCGTGCCGCCCCGACCTTGCTTGCTGACCTTGGCGGCACCAACGTGCGATTTGCACTGGCTGATACGGGCCGCGCGAACCCGTTGATGGAGGACAGCGTGCGCCGCTACCGGGTCAAGGATCACGACTCGCTGGCCGAAGCCATGCGCGAATACTTCAAGGACACGGGGTTCACCGCACAGCGCGCCATCATCGCCGCCGCCGGTCGCGTCAGCGAAGGCGAAACGGTGAAGGTCACCAACAATCCCTGGCAGGTCGCGGCGCATGCGCTGCAAGCGGAGCTGGGCATGGAAGCGGTGCACCTGGTCAACGATTTCGCCGCGCAGGCCATGGCCGTGCCGCTGCACACCCGCGATCAGCTGTCCTCGGTCGGCCCGCAGCCGATCACCGAACTGGGCACGCGCGAAACACAAACGTTTGTCGTCGTGGGTCCGGGCACCGGTCTTGGCGTGGCTGGCCTGATGCGTCGCGAAGGTCGCTGGATGGTGCTGGAAACCGAAGGCGGCCATGCCGGCTTCGCCGCGCACACCACCGAAGACGTGGAGATCCTGCATCGCCTCAACTCGCGCTTCGGCCGCGTCTCCAACGAACGCATGATCTGCGGCAACGGCCTGGTGAATCTTTACCTCGCCCTGGCCGACATCGCCGGCCAGCCGCCGGAGGAATACACGCCCGAAGACATCACCGCGCGCGCCGAGTCGGGCAGCGATCCGCTGTGCGTGCGCACGGTGGAAACACTCGCGGGCATTTTCGGCAGCGTGGCGGGCGACCTGGTGTTGAGCCTGGGCGGCTGGGACGGTGTCTATCTCACCGGCGGCATGCTGCCGATCCTGCTGCCGTGGCTGAAGCATGGCGGTTTCCGCGAGCGCTTCGAAGCCAAGGGCCGCTTCCGCGAGACCATGGAGCAGGTGCCTACCGTCGCCATGATGCATCCGGATCCGGGTTTGCTCGGCGCCGCCGCACTGGCCGTGCTCGACGCCGGCAAAGCGCTGGTGCCCAACGGCTGAATGTCGTCAGCCGTTGGCGGTGCTCAACGGTATTGGCGCGTCACCACGAGCTTGCGGCMACCGTCGGGTCGATCGGCAAAATAATCGAGCATGGCGACGCCCGTAGTGTTTCGGGCGATCGCCGTGTTCTCGACAAAGGCGGCGCGCGAGCTACCACTGCCGCAGCTCGCTTCGGCACCGTTCGTGCCCAGCGGTGCGAGACCGCTGCTGCAGGCCTCCTGCACCACACGGCCGCTGAAGATCAGATGCGCATAGCCTTCTTGCGCAGTCGCCGTAGTCGCAGCCACGCATGCTGCCAAGCCTGCCGTAGCCATCAGCCTGTTCGTGTTCATTGAGATTCCCCTGTTCGCGTTGATGGTGTCGCCGCACGCGCGATCGGCCGGGGATGTGCATATTTGCGAGGATCGCCAACGGCGCTGCGCCATGGAGCAAGCGCGCCTCGCCTTGCGACGACGTGCGCTCCCCGCCCCCGGCCAGAGTCGCTCGTTCGACGACGCCCACGTTAGGCAGGCCGCGGAACGTTTTCTGTCAGCCGACATCCAGCCCTACATGGCTTCGTGCGTTGCATCACGCTTCCAGGAAGCGCCCGGCGCGAGTGCTACGCTTTAGCACCCTCCCCCAGCTCGAGCGCCTCCCATGCCACGCAGCGATACCGCCTTCCTGTTCGATCTCGACGGCACCCTGGTCGACAGCGTCTACCAGCACGTATTGGCCTGGAAAGAAGCGCTCGATCGCGAAGGCGTGGAGCTCTCGGTATGGCGCATCCACCGCAAGATCGGCATGAGCGGCGGCCTGTTCGCCAACATCCTGCTGCGCGAAACCGGCATCGAAATCACCGAGGAACGCCTCACCCGCCTGCGCACGTGGCACGCCGAGGCGTACAACCGCCAGGCCACGCAAGGCTCGGTGCGTCCGCTGCCGGGTGCACGCGAGTTGCTGGCCTTCCTCACCGACGCGGAAATTCCCTGGGCCATCGCCACCAGCGGTCGCATGACTACCGCCGCGCACAATCTTGAAGCGCTGGGTGTGGATCCTTCGAAAGTCCCGGTGGTGACGCGTGACCAGGTGCGCCACGCCAAACCCGATCCGGATCTTTTCATCGCCGCCGCGCAACAGCTGGGCATCGACATCCATTACAGCCTGGTCATCGGCGACAGCATCTGGGACATGCTGGCCGCGCAGCGCGCTCGGGCGCTTGGCGTGGGGTTGCTGTCGGGTGGTTATGGTGAGGAAGAGCTGGAAGATGCCGGTGCGTTTCGTGTCTATGAAGACCCGGCGGATCTGCTCAAGCACATCGACGAAGTGGTGGCGCGCAGCTGAGAAGCGAGGAGTGAGAGAAGAGGAGCGAGAGTCAGCGGGCCTGCTCCCGCCTCACTCCTCTCCACTCACTCCTGTCTCTTAACTTGCTCCTCATGTTTTCCGGCGATTCATCGCCCCGCAGACACTTGCGCTAGTCTCGGCAGAGGATCCGTAACACCTGGAGGGCTCATGCGCCGTTTCCTCGCCCTGCTTCCCCTCGCGCTGCTCGTCGCGTGCTCGCCCTCGTCGCCACCGCCCGAACAGAAACCACCCGCGCCCAAAGCCACGGCAATCAGCACGCCCGACAACGCCGAACTCGGCTCCCCGCAGTGGTACGAATGGGTCGACGACCGCCTGCACATCACCGACGACGGCCACGGCCCCGACCGCGGCTCCTCGGAATGGAACACCGCCGTTCAGCACAAGCTGGGCCAGGAAGCCCCGCAATCACCGCTGGGATCGCCGCAATGGCAGCAAGCAGTGGATTCGCTGTTGCGCACCAGGCCGGCGATGTAAGGCACCTGGCGAAAACCTTGTAGGAGCGCACTTGTGCGCGACCATCCTACGGAGCGGTACACCGCAGCGTGCTGTCGCGCACAGGGTGCGCTCCCACAAGAGAGAGCTCCAGCCAGCGAGTATTCGTTAGAACCGACAAGCCGCTAGTTGTAGGAGCGCACTTGTGCGCGACAAACCTACGGAGCGGTACACCGCAACTCTGCGGTCGCGCACAAGGTGCGCTCCTACAAGGGAGCTGCATGCCGGCGAGTGACTGTTAGAGCCGACAGGTCGCTATTTGTGGGAGCGCACCCTGTGCGCGACAAACCTACGGAGCGGTACACCACGGCGTGGCTGTCGCGCACAGGGTGCGCTCCCACAAGGAAACGCAGGGCGCTCCCCAAGAGGAGATATCGAGGGTTACAGACTGCCGATCAACCAGGCGCCAACAACGCATCCAAATCGGACTGATCAAAACTCAACTTCTCGCGCGTACCGCCGCCCTCGAGCACCGCCTCCGCCAGCTCCGCCTTGCGCGCCTTCAACTCCTCGATGCGCTCCTCCACCGTGCCGCCGGTGATCAGGCGGAACACGAACACCGGCTTGTCTTGCCCAATGCGATGGGCGCGATCAGAAGCCTGCGCTTCCGCCGCCGGATTCCACCACGGGTCGTAATGGATCACGGTGTCGGCTGCGGTGAGGTTGAGGCCCACGCCGCCGGCCTTCAGCGACAGCAGGAACAACGGCACCTCGCCTTCCTGGAACTGGCGCACCGGCTCAGCGCGGTCGCGCGTTTCGCCAGTGAGCGTGACGTAGCGAATGCGATGGCGATCCAGCTCGTGCGCAATCAGCTTGAGCATTTCGGTGAACTGCGAGAACAGCAACACCTTGCGGCCTTCCGCCAGTAGCGCGGGCAGCATGTCCATCAGCAATTCGAACTTCGCCGAATCGCGCACGCCGCGTGCCGCTTCCAGTTTCACCAGGCGCGGATCGCAGCAGACCTGACGCAACTTCAACAACGCATCGAGCACGACGATGCCGCTGTGCGAAATGCCGCGCTGAGCGATGACCTCGCGCAGTTCTTCCGCCAGCGACAGGCGCAGGCTTTCGTAGAGTTCGCGCTGACGACCCTCGAGGATCACGCGACGCGTGATCTCGGTCTTCGGCGGCAGCTCGCTCGCCACCTGCGACTTGGTACGACGCAGGATGAAGGGCGCAAGGCGGCGATTGAGTCGATCCTGGCAATCGGTATCGCGATGACGTTCGATCGGCACGCGATAGTGACGGCGGAACGCGCCTTCGTCGCCGAGCAGGCCGGGCACCGACAGATCCACCTGCGACCACAGTTCGCCCAGGTGATTTTCCAGCGGCGTGCCGGTGAGGCAGATGCAACGTGGCGCGCGCAGGCTGAGCACAGCGCGGCGTGCCTGCGTGCGCGGGTTTTTCACCTGCTGCGCTTCGTCCAGCACGATCAGCGAGAACGGTTGTTTGCGCAGCGACACCACGTCGCGCGGCAGCAACGCATAGCTGGTGAGGATCAAGTCGTGCGTGGCGATCTGCGAGAAGTCGCCACTGCGCTGCGGACCATGCAACGCCAGCACGCGCAGCGCAGGCGCAAAGCGCGCCACTTCGGCGAGCCAGTTCGGAATCAGGCTGGTCGGCACCACCACCAGCGCCGGCTCAGTCAGCGCGCCGCTGTCTTTCAGCGACAGCAGATGCGTGATCAGCTGCAGCGTCTTGCCCAGGCCCATATCGTCCGCGAGCACACCGCCCACACCGGCTTCGGCCAGCGCATTGAGCCAACGCAGGCCTTCGCGCTGATACGGACGCAGCTCGACGGTGAGGCCTTCGGGCACCACATCGCTTGCGCGCTCGGCGGCGTCACGCAGTCGTGCGGTGAATCCACGCAGAGCGTCAGGCGCGACGAGTTCGCCACCGGTAGGCAATGCCTCGACCAGTTCTTCCAGACGGCCAGCCTGCACGCGCGGCAGATGGAGCTTCTTGCGCGGACGTTCGAGGTACTCGGCCAGCGGCGCCAGCAAGCCTCGCAGTTCTTTCAGACGCACCGGCACACGGCGACGTTCATCGACCGGCGCGTACCACACGGCGTCTTCCGGCTCGTTCGGCACCGGGCTGAGGTTCAACTGATGATCGGCCAGCGCCTGCGCCACGGCGGGCAGCAGGTTGTGGCGCTTGCCTTCCACTTCGATGCCGATTTCCAGATCGAAGGCGTGGTCGTCGGTGTCTTCCACCGCATTGCCGTACCAGCGCACCGGACCTTCGAGCACTTCGAACGGGAAGCTCGGCGCGTAGTCGAGTACGAAGCCTTCCACTTCCAGCTTGGGTCGCAGCGCCAGCCAGCGTGCCGGCGTGTTCACTTCCAGCGCGCCTGCGTAGCCCTTGCCGGGGAACAGCCAGGCATCCTCGGGCAGCGTGTCTGCGAGATCCCAGGGCAGGCCTTCGGTATCCACACCGGGCGTGAGGCCGGCGCGTTCCAGCTGTTCCATCGCCGAGAGTTCTTCTGCACGGCGGCGGATGATTTCCACCAGATGCCCATTGCGCACACGCCGCACCAGCGGCTCGCCTCCGCGTCCGGGCAGACGCTCGCCCGCGTAGTCAAAGTTGAGGCGCGCATAGGCCAGTGGTGGCGTGCCTGCCGCCAGACGGGCATGGCGGGTGAGCGCGTGCAGGGTCAGTACCGGCTTGGGCGACAGCTCCGCACGACGCAGCTCGCCCAGCACCTGCGGCAACGGCAGGCGATGCGAAAGGCGGCTACCCGGCAGCGCGTCGCGAAGTATCTGGCTGTATTCGTGCTTCAGCGCCGGCAGGTCGAGCCAGGACGTTTCTTCCAGCGGCGCATCCAGATGGCCCATCTCCGCGCGCTCGGCATCGAGGTACCACAGCGCATCGATGCGCAGCACGCGGTGATTGGCCGGCATGCACGGCATCAGGCGCTGGCTGCCGTCGTTCTCCAGGTGCCATTGCCAGTTGAGCTGATGGCCCTTGCCGCGCGACAGGCGCAGGCCGGCCAGGCCGCCGAGGAAGCACGGCGTGGTGTCGAGGATTTCCGCCAGCAGCGCATCGCCCACGTGGCCTGACAGGCGCGCATAGGTGCGGCTCTTGCGCAGGGTCTGCGGCAGGCCGAGCACCGTGGCTGCCAGGCGTTGTTCATGCGGCTGCAGTGGCTGTTGCGACAGGTGTTTGCTGTCGAACGGCGTCGGGCGCACGTAGCGGGTCTGGTCGGCCATCGCCAGCAGCACCGGCGCCACATCGACATGCGCGTAGGCCACGCCCTCTTCCGGCACCACATCCAGGAAGAAGCCCAGCACCAGGGGCTCCGCTGGCGCGAGCGGTGCCGCCTGCGCCAGCAGCTTGCGCCAGACGCCGGGCAGCGGCTCGCTGACGGCAGCGTCGTCGCGTTGCGTGTGTCGTTTATCGTCCGGTGACTGCATGCGCATTCGATCCAGGGCGACCAAAAGATTCAGCTTAGCAAGGGTCTTGCGTGCGTGCGCGTCTCACGCACCGGTTTTTTCAAACCGATGCGCGTTTGGATGACGGAACCGTTCAGCGTCGGCGACGGAACGATGGAGCAACGGCTTACGCCGACGGAGTAAACAGGCCGTGCGGATATTCCGGCTTCTGCTCACGGCTCATCAGGCGCTTGAGTCCTTCGGCTGGCGTCACCTCGCCATGCAGCACGGCGCGCACGCCGCTGCTGATGGGAAGGTCCAGGCCGTGCTTGGCGGCCAGTCGCGCCACTTCGTCGGCGGTGAGCACGCTCTCCACCACCTGGCCGATCTCGCGCACAGCCTCGTCGATGGCCTTGCCGCGACCCAGCGCCAGGCCGAGGCGACGGTTACGCGAAAGATCACCGGTACACGTGAGCACCAGATCGCCCAGCCCGGCCAGACCCATCAGGGTTTCCGGCCGCGCACCGAGCGCCATACCCAGGCGCAGCATTTCGTTCATGCCGCGGGTGATCAGGCCGGCGCGCGCATTGAGGCCCAGATCCATGCCGTCGGCCACGCCGGTGGCGACAGCCAGCACGTTTTTCATGGCGCCACCCAGCTCGGCGCCGAGCACGTCGCTGCCGGAATACGCGCGGAAGTTCGGCGCGTGCAGGATCAGCGCCATTTCATGGGCGAACGCGGCGTCGTCCGAATGCACGGTGACGGCGCTGGGCATGCCCGAGGCCACTTCCTTGGCGAACGAGGGGCCGGTGACCACCGCCGCTGCGCGGCCCGGGAAGCGCTCGGCCACCAGTTCATGCAGGAAACGGCCGGTGCCCGGCTCAAAGCCCTTGGTCGCCCAGGCAATGCGCGCGTCGGGCTCCAGGTGCGGCGCCATCTCCTCCAGCATCGAGGCAAAGGCATGGCTGGGCACCACGATCAGCACGACCTGGGCGCCGCGCAGCGCGGCGGCCAGATCCGCTTCGTAGTCCAGCTCAGCCGGCAGCTCGACGTCGGGCAGATAGCGCTGGTTGCAATGGGTTTCGGCCATCGCCTTCAGCGCGGAGGCGTCACGCCCCCACAGCCGGGTCGGCACTTGATTGCGGGCGGCCAGGGCCGCCAGGGCGGTGCCCCAGGAACCGGCACCGAGTACGGCCAGGGTCGGACGCTCAACCATGAGCACAGACTCTTGGATTAGCTGTTGAGCGTCGGGACGGCGCTGCCGCCGAGGATGCGGCGCTGCTGTTCGGCATACAGCGCGTCGAAGTTGATCGGCTGCAGCAGGAACGGCGGGAAGCCGCCTTCCAGCACCAGCGACGACAGCATCTGGCGGGCGTACGGGAACAGCAGGTTCGGGCAGTAGCTGTTGAGGATGCCGGCCAGGTCTTCTTCGGAGAAGCCGGAAATGCCGAACACGCCCGCCTGGTGCACTTCGGCCAGATAGGCGGTGCGGTCGTTCAGCGAGCAGGTCAGGGTGAGGCTCAGCACCACTTCGTACAGGTCATTGCCCATGTCGGCGGACTTCTGGCCCAGGTTCAGCTGGACCTGCGGCTGCATCTCGGTCTCGCCCACTTCCTGGAAGATCTGCGGGGCGTTGGGCGCCTCGTAGGAAACGTCCTTGATGTAGATCTTCTGCAGCACCAGCTGGGGCTGGCCGGCCTGGCCGTTGGCGGAAACGTCTGCCATGGGGTATTCCTCGTAAGTGTTCGGTGCGTGAAAACGCAAAGGGTTTAATTGTTCCATACATCCCCGCGGCCCGCCATGCGCCCGGAGCCCCGGTTGAGCAAATATTGCGCACCGGCCTGTATTTCTGGGAGAATAGCCGGCTCGACCATGCCGACCCGATCCATCGGGCACGTCCGCCACGCGATACGGACCTCACGGCAGGCACGAAAAGCACCATCTCCAGCATCGCGAGGCCTTAGGGCCGCTGGGCCGATGCCGCCCTGGCTAACGGGTGGCAAACGCGCCTTTGGGCGCCTAACAGGAGGTCATCATGGCCCGTATTTGCCAAGTCACCGGAAAGGGTGTGCAGACTGGTAACAACGTCTCGCACGCAAACAACAAAACTCGCCGCCGCTGGTTGCCGAACCTGCATGAGCGCCGCTTCTGGGTCCCGAGCGAAAACCGCTGGGTGAAGCTGCGCGTTTCCAACCATGCCCTGCGCACGATCGACAAGAACGGCATCGAAGCCGTCCTGGCCGACCTGCGTTCCCGCGGCGAAAAGATCTGAGGATTGAGCCATGGCTAACAGCAAGCAAGACAAGATCCGCCTGATCTCTTCGGCCGGCACCGGCCACTTCTACACCACGCAGAAGAACAAGAAGAACACCCCGGAAAAGTTCGAGTTCAAGAAGTACGATCCGGTGGTCCGCAAGCATGTGATCTACAAGGAAGGCAAGATCAAGTAAGCCCTCGGGTTTAGTTGACGCTTCCACGAAAAACCCGCCGAAAGGCGGGTTTTTTGTTGCCCCGGCCTTGACTGCCCGACCCGCGGCAGCAAGGAGGCGAAGCCCGCACCCTTGCCCTGCTTCGCCTCCTTTCCGATGATGGCACGGCATGGCATCCCCTATCGCACTGTTCCATTCGCTGCTGGACACTACCGACTGGTCCCGTCTGGCACCGGCGGTGCAGCGCATGCACGCCGAGGGCAGCGTGATCGAAGCGAGCGGGCGGGCTGAAGTCGACGGCGCGCGCCACCTGTTCGCCCGCCTGCTGCGTCGGCTGCTGACGCTGCCCGAGCCCGGACATGACCAGCGCATCGCACTGACCATCGAACGGCATGCCACCCATGAGCGCTGGACCCGGCGTTTCGCGCGGGGCTGCATGCGCTCGACCTTGCATCCGGGCGGACCGGCCCCGCTGCGGGAAGCACTGGGACCGGTATCGCTGCATTTCAGCTTGCAGGGCAACCACGACGCCATCGACTGGCAGCTCCACCGCGTCACCCTCCTTGGCCTGCCGGTTCCACGCGCACTGCACGGCCGGGTGCGCTCGCGCAGCGGCGCATGCGATGGCCGCTATACCTTCGACATCGATGTGCACCTGCCCCTGCTGGGGCATTTGGTCGCCTATCGCGGCTGGCTGGAGATCGACCATGTCCGCTGAGTTCGAGCATCCCGTGATCGTCTTCGATGGCGTCTGCGTGCTGTGCAGCCGATGGGTGGATTTCATCCTGCGCCACGACCGCGCCGGCAGCCTCCGGCTGGCGGCGATGCAGGGGACGCAAGGGCGCGCCCTGCTGCTCGCGCACGGACTGTCACCCGACGATCCCGCCTCCTTCCTGCTGGTCGATGACGGCCACGGTTACAGCGATACGGACGCCATCGCACGCGTTCTGGAGCATCTGGGCGGTCGGTGGCGTGGCGTCGCCGCCACTTTGCGCATGATCCCCAGGCCGTTGCGCGATCCCGCGTATCGCTGGATCGCGCGCCATCGTTACCACCTGTTCGGCAAGCGCCAGCAATGCCGCCTGCCCGAACCGGAGCAGGCCTGGCGTTTCATCGACTAGCCCCTGTGGGAGCGCACCCTGTGCGCGACAGTCACGCTGGGGTGTATCGCTTCGTAGGTTTGTCGCGCACAGGGTGCGCTCCCACAGTAGATCTGCAGCTCTCGGCTCCGGCTCTTGGCTCCGGCTCTTGGCTCTTGGCTCTTGGCTCTTGGCTCTTGGCTCTTGGCTCTTGGCTCTTGGCTCTTGGCTCTTGGCTCTTGGCTCTTGGCTCTTGGCTCTTGGCTCTTGGCTCTTGGCTCTTGGGGGGTCCCCGTATGACGC
>NZ_JBFTRY010000039.1:0-22061 GCF_056399745.1 Dyella sp. 01N36 | reverse complement strand
GCCGTGATGTGCCTCAACGCCCTGCTCTCGTGTCTGCGCGAAGGCATGCGCATGCCGTTGCCGGTGGCGCGCAAGACGGCGTTTGCCTGGCTGCAGAACGGCAGCGATCCCGAAAAGGCGCGCAAGTTGGCCCAGCTTGCCTATGAAGGCAGCGGATTTGGCGGCGTTGGCGAAGTGCAGGAAGACCCCTATCTCGCGCGCGCATGGCCACGCTACGACGCGCTGGAGGCCGGTGGCTTCCACCACTGGCTCGCTCTCTACCAGCCGATGATCGCGGCCATCACCAACGGCGCGGACGCATGACCACGACCGCGCCACTCCAACCATTGCAATTGCCCCTGCACGGCATCCAGCTGATCGAAGCCAGTGCCGGCACCGGCAAGACCTGGACCATCGCCGCGCTCTATCTGCGGCTGGTGTTGGGCCATGGCACGCCCGAAGGCAAGACCTTGCTGCCGGCGCAGATCCTGGTGCTGACCTTCACCAAGGCCGCCACCGCCGAGCTGCGCGAACGCATACGCGAGCGCCTGGGCGAAGCGGCCGAAGCGTTTCGCGGGCGCCGCGAACCCGACGACTTCCTGCGCGACTTGATGGCCGTCTATGCCGATGGTGATGAGCGCGCCCGCGCCGCCCGCCAGCTCGACCTGGCGGCGCAATGGATGGACGAATCGGCCATCCATACCATCCACGCGTGGTGCCAGCGCATGCTGGGACAGCACGCCTTTGATAGCGGCCATGCCTTCGAGCAGGACACGGACACCGACGAAAGCGCTTTGCTCGCCGACATCGTGCGCGACTACTGGCGCTGCCATTTCTTTCCACTGGATCGTGCCGGCGCCGCGCTGGTGTCGCGCTGGTGGAAAGCGCCTGCCGATCTCCAGACCGACCTGCGTCCGCTGCTGCGCCAGCCGCCTGAAAGCTTGCGCCTCGATGGCAAGCCCTTGCCCGATCCCGCGCATGTGCTCGACGCGTTCCGCAAGCATGCAGGCGACGTGGTCGCCGCCGAGTCGCGTGCACGCGAATGCTGGCTGGCTGCCGCGGATGACATCGAAGCGATGTTCGTGCGCGCACTCGATGCCGGCGCACTGAATGGCAACAAGATGCGCCGCGACAAGGTGATCGACGAGCTTGCCCTGCTGCGGTCCTGGGCGAGCGGCGGCGCGGATGCCTCGGCCACTCTGCCACGCTACACGCAGTCCGCGCTTGTCGCGGCGAAGAACAAGAACGCCGACGCGCTGCGCCACGCCGCCTTCGATGCCATCGAAGCGTGCGTGGAAACGCTGGGATTGGTGGCGCCATGGCGCGCCCCGGTGCTGGCGCACGCCACGCGCTGGGTCGCGGCCAAGCTGGAGGAAACCAAGCAGCGCCGCGCACAGCTGGGCTTCGACGACATGCTCAAGCGACTCGACAGCGCACTGCACGGCCATACCGGCAAACGCCTGGCGGACACGATTGCCACGCAGTATCCGATGGCCTTGATCGATGAGTTCCAGGACACCGATCCGCTGCAGTGGCGCATCTTTCATCGCGTGTATGCGCGCCGCGACACCACCGGACTGCTGCTGATCGGCGATCCCAAGCAGGCCATCTACGGCTTCCGTGGTGCGGATATCCACACCTATCTGCGTGCGCGCGGCAGCGCCCAGCAGCCGATGTGGACGCTGGGCACCAATTACCGTTCCACCGAGCCGCTGGTGCGCGCCGTGAACCGCGTGTTCGAGTTCGCCGATGACCACGAGGACGGCGCGTTCGCCTTCGGCCGTGGCCGCGATGCCTTGCCATTTCTTCCGGTGGGTGCTCGCGGTCGCAGCGATAGTCTGATGCTGGACGACCAACCGTTGCCGCCGATGCAGCTCGCAGTGCAGCCCGGCGATGATGCCCTCAGTGGCTCGGCCTATACCGATGTGATGGCCCGCCACGCCGCGAGCTATCTGGTGGATTTGCTCGCCGCTGCACAGGAAGGCCGCTGCGGTTTTCGCAATGCCGATGGCGGTTTCCGTCCGCTGCAACCGGGCGACATCGCCATCCTGGTGCGCCGCGGCTCCGAAGCGGCCAAGGTGCGCCAGGAGATGCAGCGGCGTGGGCTCAAGAGCGTGTATCTATCCGACCGCGACTCGGTCTATGCCTCACCCGAGGCCGCCGATCTGCTGCGCTGGCTGCGTGCCTGCGCGGAACCAGGCTCCGATCGCGCCATGCGCGCCGCGCTGGCCACGCCGACGCTGGGCCAGAGCGACGAAGAGCTCGATCGCCTCAACCTGGACGAGCAGCACTGGGAAGCCTGCGGCGATCGTTTCCGCCAATTGCACGCTACCTGGCAACGCCACGGCGTACTGGCGATGCTGCATGACCTGCTGCATGCCTTCGACCTGCCAGCGCGCCTCCTCGCGCGTCCCGACGGCGAACGCGCGCTGACCAACCTGCTGCATCTCGCGGAACTGCTGCAGCATGCCGCAGCGACGCTGGATGGCGAGCATGCGCTGATTCGCTATCTCGCGGCACAGATGGCGACTGCGAGCGATCCGCAGTCGGAGACCGCCGAMGAACAAATCGTGCGCCTCGAAAGCGAGGCTGCGCTGATCAAGGTGGTGACCATCCACAAATCCAAGGGCCTGGAATATCCCCTGGTCTTGCTGCCTTTCATTTGTTCCGCGCGCGAGCTGAAGGCCGACGACAGTTTCACCTGGCACGACGACGCCGGCGAACGGCGCATGGACCTGCGCGCCAGCGACGATGCACTCAAGCTGGCCGATCGCGAGCGTCTGCAGGAAGACCTGCGCCTGCTCTATGTCGCCCTCACCCGCGCGCAGTACGCCTGCTGGATGGGCGTGGCCTGTACGCGTTCGGGCAACAGCAAGGCGTCGACCTTGCATCAAGCCGCGTTCGGCTATGTGCTGGCTGGTGGCGCAAAGATCGAACCCGCCGATCTGATGGCGCGCCTGCAGGCACTGCAGGGCACGGAAGGCGACGTGGAGATACGCGTGCTCGGCAACTCTGGCACGCACCCGCTGCCCGCCACGCAGGACGACGTCCTGCCGCTGTGGGAAGCGCGCGTCTATGAGGGCGCCCCGGTCGAGCGCTGGCGCGTGGCCAGTTATAGCGGATTGAAGTACGCCGAAAGCGAAGAGACGCGCGCGCCCGTACCCGAGACCGCATCGCAGGACACGCTGATCGAAGCCAGCGCCGAACTGCTCGAGCTCCCGGCAACGCCTTCCCTCGCGGCGCAAGGCATCCATGCATTCCATGCCGGCGCCGAAGCCGGCACTTTCCTGCACGACCTGCTGGAATGGGCGGCCGATGAAGGCTTTGCCGAAGCAGCCGACGATCTCCCGGCCCTGGAAAAGGAAATCGCACGACGCTGCCAACGTCGCGGCTGGCAGGCGCATATCCCCATGCTCACGACATGGATGGCCGGGCTGCTGCGCACGCCCCTGGCGTTGCCCGACGGCAGCCACGCTTCGCTATCGCAGATGACCAGCCACTATGCCGAACTGGAATTCTGGTTCGAGGCGACGCACGTCGACACGCTCGCGCTGGATCGTCTGGTCACGGCCCACACGCTGGACGCCCGCCCTCGCCTGAGCCTGCTGGCCGATCGCATCAACGGCCTGCTCAAGGGGTTTATCGACCTGGTGGTGGAGCAGCAGGGTCGCTACTACGTGATCGACTACAAATCCAACAAGCTCGGTAGCGACGCCAGCGCGTACACCGCTGAAGCCATGCGCGATTCGATCCTGCGCGAGCGCTACGACCTGCAGTACGCCTTGTACACCTTGGCCCTGCATCGACAACTGCGCGCGCGGCTGCCCGGCTACGACTACGAGCGCCATATGGGCGGCGTGGCCTATCTCTATCTTCGCGGCGTGGATGGCGCCGGGCACGGCGTCCACGTAGAGCGATTGCCGAAGGCCTTGATCGATGCCCTGGATCGCTTGTTCGCCAGCGGGGAGCACGCCCATGCCGCATGACGCGTCCCTGCCCGCCATGGAGCTGGCCATCGAGCGAGGATGGCTGCGCCCACTGGATGTAGCCTTCGCGAGTTTTCTCGCTGCGCAGGATCCGCAGGCGCCCGCTGCCCTGCCACTGCTCGGCGCTCTGGTGAGCCGGCAACAGGCCGATGGCCATCTGTGTCTGGATCTGTCGGCGTGGGCGTCGCTCGCCGATGACGCCGGCTGGCCTGATGCATGGCGTACGGTGCTGGCTGAGCTTGCAGCGGCATCGCCCGCGCTGGGGATCTCCGCCCTGATCGCTTCATCGGACGATGCCGCACCGTCTGCCTCACCCCTGGTGCTCGATGGCAGCCGCGTCTACCTGCGTCGCTACTGGAATCACGAACAGCGCGTCGCCGAGGCGATCGGCCAGCGGCTCGCCCGCGTGCATGACACGCCACCCTTGCTGGCCAGCCAGCTCGCGCGCCTGTTCCCCACCGCCGCCACCGACACGCCGGACTGGCAACGCGTCGCCTGTGCACTCGCCGCGCGTGGCGCCTTTACCGTGATCACCGGTGGCCCTGGCACGGGCAAGACCACTACCGTCGTGCGTCTGCTGGGTCTGCTGCAGACGCTGCATCGCAAGGACACTGGCCGCTCGCTGCGCATCCGTCTGGCCGCTCCCACCGGCAAGGCCGCCGCGCGATTGCAGTCATCCATCAGCACGCAGATCGCTCAGCTGGATGTCGACAGCGACGTTCGCGCCAGCATTCCCAGCCAGGTGGATACGCTGCATCGGCTGCTTGGCGCGCGCCCGGATACGCGACGCTTCCGTCACGACCGCAGTCATCCGCTCCACCTGGACGTGTTGGTGATCGACGAAGCGTCGATGATCGACCTGGAGATGATGTCCGCTGTACTCGCCGCCCTGCCCGACGAGGCGCGCCTCGTGCTGCTAGGCGACAAGGACCAGCTTTCATCGGTGGAGGCCGGCGCAGTCCTTGGCGATCTGTGCCGACGCGCGGACCTTGGCCACTACAGCGCAGCCACGGCGCAATGGCTGCGCGAGACCACCGGCGACGGCATCGAAGCCTGGGTGCGCGACGACGCACGCGCGCTCGACCAGCATGTCGCCATGCTTCGCCATAGCCATCGCTTCGGTGCTGACAGTGGTATCGGCAGCCTCGCCCAACAAGTCAACGAAGGCCATGCCGCGCGCGTGCATACGCTGCTTGCCGGACAGCACACGGATATCGCATGGATCGATGCGGCGGCCGATGCGCGCTCGCTCGCCGAGCTGGTGCTCAATGGTGGTGAGGCGCAGTTCCTGGCGCAGCGGAATGATCGACAACCACAAGGCTATCGCCACTACCTCCAGTGGATGCATCGCGAACGGCCGTCGCCTATTGCCGACCCAGCCGCTTACGATGCATGGGCCCGTGGCGTGCTGCGCGCCTTCGGCAGCTTTCAGCTGTTGTGCGCGCTACGCCATGGACCGTTTGGCACCGAAGGGCTCAATCGCCAGATTGTCCAGTTGCTGCATCAGCAGCAGCTGATCGACAGCAGCCACGAGTGGTACGAGGGTCGGCCCGTACTGATGACACGCAACGACTACAGCCTGGGCCTGATGAATGGCGACGTGGGCATTGCCCTGCGTGTTCCCGATGAACATGGCGTACTGCATCTGCGCGTTGCCTTCGAAGTGGCCGGTGCGGCGGACGACGGCAGTACCCGCCTTCGCTTTGTACTGCCGTCGCGTCTGGGCGAACGGGAAACCGTCTATGCCATGACGGTGCACAAGTCGCAGGGGTCGGAGTTCGAGCATGCGGCCTTGGTACTGCCGGCCGAAGCCAGCGCCGTGCTGACGCGCGAACTGCTCTATACCGGCATCACGCGTGCACGCCGCCGGTTCAGCCTGCTCGCACCCGCTGCCATCGTTCGCCAGGCGGTGGAGCAACCGGTGCACCGCCATTCCGGCTTGCACCTGCGCTGGTCGGGCGCCGAACCGTCCGCCACATGAAGCAAGGCCGCCCTGCGGCGGCCTTGTTCGATCCCAATCCGTTTACCAGCAGCCTGCCACGCCAGGCGTGCGAGCGCCGCGATGGTTGAGCGTCAGCGTGCCGCATACCGCATCGCGATTGAGCTGCACCGTGGTAGGCGTCGCCGTGATGGTGAACGACGTCGATGTGCTGGCCGGCGCGAGGGTGTAATTGCGGGCGATCTGCGACTGGCAGTCCAGATGCGGGTCGGCGTTGGCGACACCGGCGGGCGTCTGGTCGTAACGCAGATTGCTGGTGTAGTAGCGCTCCATGTAATTGGCGTACTCGGACAAGCAGCCTTGCGCGGCGACGCGGTTGGTCTTGGCCACGTGCTTCAGATACGACGGCCAGGCGATGGCGGAGAGTATGGCGATGATCGCCACCACCACCATCATTTCGATCAGGGTGAAGCCCCGTTCAAAATGATGGTGACGAACGCTGGCGCTGGAATGCTGTTGATCAAACATGGGGCGTGCTCTCCTCATTCGCATGGAATGTCGCTCAGGGGTTGACCAGTTCGCGCCATGACACGCGACTGAAATCTCCCTGCGAACCGGCGGTATAGACGCTGCCGTTCGAGCCGTTGTCGAAGCTGACCAGCATCACGCCGCCCACGAAGATCGGGTTGTTCGGCAGCGAGTTGAAACCGATGCCGCTGTTGGTGAGCGTGTTGTTGCCCGACCTGACCCCGTCGGCGTCGTTGATCGCACCGTTGCCATTGAGATCGAAGAAACTGGTGCTGGCCGCGGCACCACTGAACGGGTCGAGCGCCATGATCCAGCCGCGACCCGAGGGGTTGCACGCGTCGGTCGCCTGCGGGATACGCGTCGTGCCCAGCAACAGGCTGCCCTGGAACTGATTGGGCGTCACGATGCGCTCGCCCTCGGCGCCGTTGCTGGGCGAAGTCAGGTCCATGTACCAGCCGGACTTGTCGCCCATATCGCTGGTGCTCGGCTTGGCCGTGATGGCACGTCCCGGCGACACCGGCGGCGTGGCTGCAGAATCACCGGCCGACTCGGCCAGGATCTGGCGCTGCACGAGTGCCGTTCGACCTTGGGACACCAGGTTGGTTACGACGGTGTCGGTGCTCGCCTGCACGATCAGGCCGTACCACGTCTGGGTGGCCGTGCTGTTGAGATCTCCCGACGCGAGGTATTTGCCCGTGCCGAAGAACAGCCACAGATTGCTGGTGGCCGGATCACGCCCCATCAACATGCCCGCCGTGATGGGCTGCGCGGTGCCACCCGCGTCGGTGGCCGTGAATACCAACGTACCAATGCTGCTGGGCGTGGCCGCGGTGCCGTCGTTGAGGCCAAATTTCCACACCTGCCCCTTGGCATCGCCCGCATAAGCCACCGTGCTGATGCCGTTGGCGGCATTGCCGATCCATACGCCCGGCGCCGCCAGGCCGTTGCCGGTAGCCGGATCGCTGGTGGTATGCACCGTCAGCGCACCATCGGTGATGCCGAACTGCAACAACGCCGCCGTGCCATTGCTGCTGTTGTAGCCATTGCCGATCAACACCGACCACGAGCCATTGGCGGTCTGCGCGACGACCGGCTTGCCGTTCATCTGACCGATATAGCTGCTGTTTGTGAGGCCGTCGGACGCGGAGCGCTCCCACAGCAATTTGAAGACGTCCGGATCGGTCACATCGAGCGCATACACCGCCTTGGCCAGACCGCGACCGGTAGTTCCCACCGCCACGGTATGCCACGCACCGGGGCTGCCGTAGTAAACGTCGGCCACCGTCAACTCACCATCGTTGAAGTACTGGTGGGCGACGTCGGTGCCGCCGTAGCCGGGGTCCGCAATCTGCTTGAGGTTGCTGGTGATCACCGCCGACGGCAGATACGCATACACCTCGGCGCCGGTGCTGCCATTGAAGGCGTGCAGCATGCCGTCGTTGGCCGCAACAAGGATGCGACCGGCCTGGCTGGCCTTGCCCGCCGCATAACTGGCAAACGTGCTGGAGCCGGTAAAGCTCTTGCCAACAAACTGGTTGGCGTTGGGCGCACCCACGTAAACCGGCTGGGAGTTGACGATGTCACCCAGGGGGGTGTCGCGGTTGCGCAACGTTCCACCATTGCGCTGCTCCTGCGAGGTATCGCCCAACAGGTAATTGATCAGGATTTGTTGCGCGGCGCTGGTCGCCCCCAACGCGGCCTGCTGGGTGCCGGACAACATGCCGACGTTGGCCGCATTGAACTGGAACACCGGCGTGTTCGGCGACACAGCGGATGCGTTGTAGCTGTACACCTTGCGATCGGCATAGGCCGGCAACGCTGCCGCTGCCGTCCAATCGGGATTGGTCGCGATCGCGCCGGAGTTGGCATTGATCGACAGCGCCTTGAGATCGCCTTTCCACTTCGCCGTGTAGTAGTTGGCCTGGTAGGCAACCGTGCCCGTCTTCAACTGCGTGGAGTTGGCGGCCAGGCTGGCGCCCGTACCTACACGCTCCGTTGCGCGCTTGAGTGCATCCTTCAGGCCGCTGGTGAATGCTTCGGGGCTGGTCGCGGAATAGAAGCCGCCGTGACCATTCACCGCCGCGTGCGCCAGGTCGGCAATATTGTTGATGCTGTCGGAGCTGGTCGCAGGCCACGCAAAACCATTGATGGCGGTACCACCGCGCGCCCAGGTAAAGATCTGGTCCACGGTCGTTCCCGCCGGCGTGATGCCGGTGGGCGTAAAGCCAAGGCCCAGCGTGAAGGTGGTCATGTGCTGCCAGAAGGCCGGATCCTCGTTGTTCACCGGCACTTCGTTGGACGTAYTCGTGCGCAGATCGTTGACCCAGTAGTACATCGCCACGTCGGCCAGCGTGTTGGACACGCCATCCCTGTACGGCTTGGCGGCAGTGAACGTGTACGACTGGCTGTTGCCGCCCGAGTTGGTCTTCGCGGTGCTGTCGGCATCACCGATGGTGGCGGATGCCGCGGCGCCGTTCCAGAAACCGTCGGTGGTGAGGATGGTGTAGGACTGGCGGCAGGCCAGTTCGGTGTTGCCGCTGGCGGTGCCATAGTCCGGGTCGCTGCTCATCGAGCCCCAGGGCTGATCGGTCTTGTAGTACTGACCCACCGCATCAAGCGCCGAACGCAACGGCGTGCCGTTGTTGGCAGTCTCACCCTCAAGCCACGTCCAGAACGCAGTCTTCTGATCCACGAAGGGCTTCACGTTGGCGATATTGAAGTTGTTCTTGCTGGTCTGGCCCGTGGGCAACTTGGAGTCGTTGTTGCCGTCGATCGAGCCAAAGCCCACGCGGAAAGTGGTATCCAGTCCCGAGAACGAGTTCATCAGGCCGCTCTTGGCCATCAGGATGCGCGTGCGGAAATACGAGAACCAGTTGGCCACGTTCTGCTGCGCCGTCGTACTGTCGTCGCAGGTCGCCGAGGTAAGGCTCGCGGCCGTGCAGGCGCCGGTCTTGCCGATGTATTTGCGCGTATAGGTTCCGTTGCTTCCCGGCACGGTATAGGTAAACAGATTGGTATTGGTGGTGACCTGGGTGATTTTCTGGCACAGCAGGCTGGCCGGCAGATAGGTGTCGGGACTCGTGCAACCGGTGGTGGAGGGGTTTCGATAGGTCGTGTTGCCACCACTGGTTCGCTTGCACAGGCCGTTATTGGCGCTGCCGTCCTTCACCAGCGTATCGCTACCGCTGCACGTGGGGGTGGCCGCGTAAGTGCTGGTGTTGTTCGATGTCGTCGTGATGACCGAGTAGTACTTGAAGTAGTGGTAAGACGTGCTGTTTCCGCTCGTACAGTTGCGCGAACTGACGTTGTTGTAATCGCAGAAGCTATCGGACGCGTACTGCGTCACATCCGTGGTGGTGGCGCTGCGAAAGCCATCGACGAAGGCGCTATCGATGCCAGTGGGCGTGGTGTACTTCGTGCCATCGGCCTTCACCGGCGGCGTATAGGTCACGCCCGGGTTGTAGTAGGTGCCGTTGTTGCCCGAATAGCGCAGTGCATCGAGATCCACCAGCGTGACGCCGTTGTTGGTCGTTGCACCGGGCAGGAACTTCGCATCGGGCATGAAATCCCAGGCCATGGAGCCGGAATCGTCGAACATCAGCACGATGTTGGGCGGCAGCGATTTCTGGATGATCAACGGCTGCTGGTCCACCGTCACCGCCGCCATGCTGGGCGTGGAGAGCACACCAAGCGCCAGCACCATGAGGCCGACCGACAGCAGCCTGCCCGTGAAGCGGCCTGCGCGGGCGCGCAAGCTGGAATGATTTTTCATATCGATCCGCCCTGAAGGTGAACGGCGCACGATCCACCGGCGCCGCGTCGATGAAACTCAGCGTTGCTTGACGATGGCCTGCAAAACCACGACCGCGCGATCGCCCACCGCCGCCGGATCGCCGCTGCGCGCCGTGATGCGGTAGTAGACGGCCGTGGTCGAACCGCCGGAGTTGCCGTAGTTGTAGGAATTGGCGCTCTGATCGAAACCGGTATCGGAAGTCGGATCAGCCCAGTTGCCCATGTTTTCGATCACGTACTGCGGCTGGCTGGCCGCCACGGATGCCTTGGTGAACTGGCCATCCGCCGTACCCTCGGCAACATCATGGATGCTGCCGGACGGCAAATTCGGATCGTTGAACGGATTGGACAGGCATGCGCTCGAACCGGTACGGCAGTTGCGCGCGATGTCGCCGGGATTGCCGGTGATTCGCAGTTTCGCGGCACGCAGCGCGGCCTCCGCGCTCTGGAACGCGATCTGCCGGTCGTAATGATTGGCGGCCATCTTCTGCTGCATGATGGTGCCGCGCACGGCGGCAAAGCCGACCAGGGTCACGACCACCAGCAGCAGCAAGGCCACCACCAGCACGACACCTCGCTCGCGCCTGGGCGATGCCCGCATCACGCGCATGCGCCGGTTCGAGTTGATGCTCTGGGGAAATACCGCTTGAGGAATCATGGCACTCATCTCACAGCACCCGGTTGCGCACAGTGGTGGTCACGGTGAAGCTGCGTACCAGCGAGGTATTGCTCGTACTCGCGCGATCGTCGGCGCTCTGCATGGTCAGCGTGGCGCGAACCGCATTCACGTTGCCCCAGTTGGTGACGTTATTGGCCTTGACGAACGGGGTACCCGCCAGATCGCTCTGGTGATAGCTGAGCTGCATATCGGACACGCCACGCACCATTTCCTGGCGTGTCGGTGTGCCGCCCGCGCGGCCCAATCGATACAGCGACCGGGTGCCGGCCGGATTCTTGCCGACGTACCAGTCCGAAACATTCAGGCGCGTGACATAAGCGTTGGCGCCAAACGTGTAGAAGTTGGCCGAGCCACAAGACGTCGGAAAGCCCAGGCCGGTCGAGCAATTGCCGCCGGTGGTTGCGTGGCCGATGGTCTTGGCCGTGGCGCTATAGCTGTTGGACTGGAAGATGGCCGCGTGATCGTAGTCGCACACGATGAATACATCGCCTGCCGACAGATCCGTGCTGGCTTCGTTCAATGCAAACGTCGCCGTGCTGGGATCGTGCGACGCGACGCTATAGCTCGCATCTTCGCCACCGAGCAATTGCAGCGAGGCCTGTCCTGCAATGCGATCGCCATCGCCGGTGCCGGCGGCGACATCGGTGTCGTTGCCTTCGAATCCACGCACGGCATTGGACCAGTTGCCCCACCAGGTCGTGCCGCCGTTGACCGGCCCGATATTGAGCACGTTGGCAACGCGACCACTATTGCTGCAAGCGGTCAGGCCTGCATTGCGGATGTCCCGCGCCAGCAGCTCGAACGCTGCGCGCGAGTTGTCCTGCACATCGCTGAGCGCGCGATTGGTGCGATACACACGCTGGTTGGAAAGAAACACGCTACCGACACCAGCCATCACGACCAGGCCCAGCAGCATGGCCACCATCAGCTCGATGAGCGTGAAGCCGCGCACGGCGTGACGACGATACATCGCAGAACGGAGCAGTCGCGGCGTCATAGCATGCCCCTCGTCACGACGGTCTGGTTGCTAGCCCCACCCTTCCCGGCGCGGCTGTCGTCGAAGGTGATGGTGATCGTGCAGTCACCCCGCGTGCCGGTGCAGGCGATGCTGCCCGTCGTGGTGTCGCTCGCGCCGAGCGTCTGGCCCAGCTGCACGCACCAGTCGTTCAACTGCGTGTTCTTGACCGTCGTATCGGCAGCAGGGCAAGCACTGGCCTTCATCGGCGACGAGGTGTTGTAGCCGCCCGAACGAGCCAAGTCGTAGTCAGCCCGCATCGCATCGAGGATGGAATAGCTGGCCATCGTCGCCATGCTGCGCGCCATCGCACTGTTGTTGGTGGACAGCGACTTGGCCTGCAATGCCGCGACGCCGAGGAACGCAATGGACAGCAGCAACACCGCCACCAGGACCTCGATGAGACCAACGCCACGCTGCGCGCGCGCGGCGCCAGGTTCATGGGCGCGACGGCAAGGCCGGCGAATGCGAAAACAATACGTCGTCATGAGGAGCACTCTGTCGTTGTCGTGTCGGTCTGCACGACCGAGCCGGCCACCATTCGAATCACCCGATGATTCTCGGCACGCAGCGCCGGTGTACAGATATCGATGACCTGGCCTGCATACGGGGCGGAACTGCTGGTGGCGTGCGCGATGCCCTGTGCGTTGAAGCGCAGCGCCGTCATGTTGCCCGCCACGATCACCGAGCCGGTCAGATCGAGCTGACTCTCACGCACCACCACCGGACCCGACGCCGTCGTGGCCACCACAGCGCCCAGCGCTGTTCCACAGGCCTGGCCCAAGGCGTCGGCAGCGTTGCTGGTGGTGGAGTTGCTGCACAGCTGTGTGCGCGCGTTGCGCTTGATCGCTTCCATCCGCGCTACCTGGATGGTGCCCACGATCTCGTTGGCCGAAGCGGTCAGGCGATTGGAAAGTGTGAGGCTGCGAAAGCTCGGCACGGCGATGGCGGTCAACACCACGATCACCGTAAGCGTCACCATCAACTCGACCAGCGTGAAGCCGGTTTGAGCACGCCCGGCACCGCTGCCGGCGCCCCCTATCGCTCTTACGCACATGGTCAGCCCCTTCTGACTACTTGAGATTCAGCCTAGGGCCTACAAAACATTTCGTAACTTCTTTCGTGATGGACGGTAAGAACTTGCCGATGAGCGGTAGACGAAGGCTTGGGCCCTGTGATCGGAGCCGCATTTTTTCGTCCAAGCCTTATAGAATCATATAGATATAACTGTTCTAGCAGTTATGGTCGCATCAGCGAGGCAAGCCGCTGGCTCGCAATTTATTACGCAAGCGAGATGGCGCCCGAACCGGAGCGCTGCTGTTGGCGTTCGCGGGAAACAAAAAAAAGGGCCCGCTTGCGCAGGCCCTTTTTCTTGATGCTGGTGCCGGAAATAGGAATCGAACCTACGACCTACGCATTACGAATGCGCCGCTCTACCAACTGAGCTATTCCGGCGAGGAACCGCCAATTCTACGGAGCGCAGCCGAACCGCGCAAGATGTCGGCGCTCAAAGACTCGCGGAAACGCCGCCGACCAGACGCAGTTCCTTAGGGAGCGCGAAGGTGATCGTCTCCGGCTCGCCGTCGAGTTCGCGCACCGTGCCGGCGCCCCACGATTGCAGGCGCGCGATCACGTCGCGCACGAGCTTGTCCGGCGCCGATGCGCCTGCGGTGAGGCCGATGTGGGTGACGCCGTCGAGCCAGCTGCGCTCGATGTGCTCCGCCCCGTCGATAAGAAAGGAACGCACGCCCTCTTTCTCCGCCAGTTCGCGCAGGCGGTTGGAATTGGAGCTGTTGACCGAGCCCACCACCAGCATCAGATCCACCGAGGCGGCCAGGCGGCGCACGGCATCCTGACGATTCTGAGTGGCGTAGCAGATGTCGTCCTTGCGCGGACCTTCGATGTCGCTGAATTTCGCGCGCAGCGCTTCGATGATCGCCTTGGTGTCGTCCACCGACAGTGTGGTCTGCGTCACGTACGACAATTCGTGCGGAAACTTCGGCTCCAGCGTGGCCACGCATTCCACCGATTCCACCAGCAGGATCTCGCCCGTATTGGCAGGATTCCACTGTCCCATGGTGCCCTCGACCTCGGGATGGCCACCGTGGCCGATCAGCACGACACTGCGGCCGATGCGACCCAGGCGCGCCACTTCCATATGCACCTTGGTGACCAGCGGACAGGTGGCGTCGAACACCTTGAGGCCACGCTGGTCGGCTTCTTCGCGCACAGCCTTGGACACGCCATGCGCGCTGAAGATCACGGTGGYGCCGTCGGGCACTTCGTGCAGTTCTTCGACGAACACGGCGCCATCGGCGCGCAGCTTGTCGACCACGTAGCGGTTGTGCACCACTTCGTGGCGCACATAAATGGGGGCGCCATAGGATTCGAGCGCGCGTTCGACGATGGCAATGGCGCGATCCACACCAGCGCAAAAACCACGGGGATTGGCGAGCAGGATGTCCACGGAAGCTCCGGACCTGGCAGACTGACTGGTAGGCATTATCGCACGGCCGGTACCACCGTACGTGAGGGCGGGGTCAGGCCTTGGCCTTGCCCTGAAATAAGCCAAATACCACTAGCATCACGGCGCCCACAGTGATCCCACAGTCGGCGAGATTGAACACCGGATAATTCCACTCGCGGAAATACACGTGGATGAAGTCCGTCACCTGCGAGGCGTGCAGGCGATCGATCAGGTTGCCCAAGGCGCCACCCACGATCAGGCCCAGCGGCATCGCCGTCTTCCAGTCGCCGCGCGGCGTGCGCGACAGCCACACCACCAGCACGCCGCTGATCACCACCGCCAGCAGCACGAAGAACCAGCGCTGCCAGCCGTCGCCCGTGGCGAGGAAGCTGAAGGCTGCGCCGGTGTTGAATGCCAGCGTCCAGTTGAGGAAGCCGGGAATCACCGGGTGCGGGGTTCCGGCTGGCTGCAACGCCGAGAGCGCCCACCATTTGCTCAGTTGATCGAGCACGATGACGACGAGGGAGAGCACGAGCCAGGAGAGAGCGTTGGGTTTAGGTTTCATGAGTAGCCAAATCTTGCGCAGATACTCCCTCTCCCCTGCGGGAAGAGGGTTGGGGTTAGGGGCCCATCTTGCGAGAGCGTTGAAGCGTGCGACACGGCATTTTTCAGCCATACCGCGAGCACCCGCCCCTCACCTCGGTCCTCTCCCCGCCGGGGAGAGGAAGAAGTGTCGTACTGAGGTCAGAACCAGCGACGATTCTCGCCCGGCCCTTCCACATTGCTGATGCAGCGATCGCACAGTTCCGGATGCGCCGCATGCGTGCCGACATCATCGCGACGCTGCCAGCAACGCACGCACTTGGCCGCGTCGCTCACCGTTGCCGACACCCATACGTCCGCACCTTCCAGCTCGGTCAGCACCGCGTCCGCCGGCTGACCACCGGCCAGATCCAGGCGCACATCCGAGCTGATAAAGAAGAAGCGCAGTTCCGACGCCGCCGGCTGATAGCGCGCAACCACGGCAGCATCGGCATGGATCGCCACCTTCGCTTCCAGCGATGCGCCAATCTGCTCGGCCTTGCGCATGCCTTCGAGCACGCGCGACGCGGTATCGCGGATCGCCAGCAGATCCGACCAGTAGCGACGCTGCTCCGGCGAACCCTGCGTGGCTGCCAGACCGTCATACCAGGTTTCGAACAGCACGCTCTCGCTGCGCTTGCCCGGCATGTGCTGCCAGATTTCTTCGGCCGTGAACGTCAGCACCGGCGCCAGCCAGCGCACCAGCGCTTCGGCGATGCGGTACATCGCGCTCTGCGCGCTGCGGCGGCCATGGCTTTCGGTCGGCATCGTGTACAGCCGATCCTTGGTGATATCCAGATACAGCGCACCCAGCTCGTTGGTGCAGAAGTTCTGCACGCGCTGGACGATCTCCGGGAAATCGTAGCGGTCGTATGCCGCCGTCACCGCCTGCTGCACGTCGTACGCCTGCTGCACCACCCACTGGTCGAGCAGCGTGCTTTCTTCCACCGGCACCAGATGCTTGGCCGGATCGAAACCGTCGAGGTTGCCGAGCAGGAAGCGCGCGGTGTTGCGGATGCGGCGATACGTATCCGATACGCGCTTCAAGATTTCGTCCGACAAGGACATCTCGTTGCGGTAATCGGTCGAGCAGATCCACAGGCGCAGGATGTCCGCGCCCAGGTTCTTCATGATGTCCTGCGGCTCGATGCCGTTGCCCATCGACTTGGACATCTTGCGACCCTGCGCATCCACGGTGAAACCATGGGTGAGCACGTCGTTGTACGGCGCCTTGGCGAACATCGCCGACGAGGTGAGCAAGGAGGACTGGAACCAGCCGCGATGCTGATCCGAACCTTCCAGRTACATCACCTTGTAGCTGCTCGCATTGCCCTGCTGCAGTTCGGGACGCTGTCCCACCACGGTGAAGTGGCTGGCGCCGGAATCGAACCACACGTCGAGCACGTCGAGGACTTTTTCATAGTCCTTCGCCTGATCGCCGAGCAGCTCGGCCGCATCGAGCGCGTACCACGCGTCGATACCGCCCTGCTCGATGCGCTTGGCCACTTGTTCCAGCAACGCGACGGAATCGGGATGCGGTTCCTGCGTGCTCTTGTTGATGAACAGCGCGATCGGCACGCCCCAGGTGCGCTGACGCGAGATGCACCAGTCGGGACGATCGCCCACCATGCCGGCGATGCGCTCTTCGCCCCAGCCCGGCACCCAGCGCACCTGCTTGATCGCATCGAGCGCGGTCTTGCGCAGGCCTTCCTTCTCCATGCTGATGAACCACTGTGGCGTGGTGCGGAAGATCACCGGCGACTTGTGGCGCCAGCAATGCGGATAGCTGTGTTCGATCTTGGCGAACGCCAGCAGCACGCCGCGACGACGCAGCAGCTCGACGATTTCGTCGTTGGCCTTCCACAGATGCTTGCCCGCGATGACGGTGCCATCGAGCGCGGCCGGCGTATCGGCACGATACGTACCGCGCGCCTCGGTGTAGTTCAGCGTTTCGATGCCGTACTTGCGCGAGACGACGAAGTCTTCCACGCCATGGTCGGGCGAGGTGTGCACGGCGCCGGTACCGTCTTCGGCGGACACGTGGTCGCCAATCAACACCGGCACTTCGCGTGCATAGAACGGATGCTTGAGCAGCACGCCTTCCAGCGTCTGCCCTGCCACATGGCCGAGCACCTTCGGCTCTTCGATGCCGTAACGATGCGCGGCCTTTTCGACCAGCGCGCTGGCGATCACCAGCAGCACGCGCTGGCCCTCGCGCGCCGGACCTTCGATCAGCGCGTATTCGAGTTCGCCACCCAGCGACACCGCCAGGCTTTCCGGCAGCGTCCACGGCGTGGTGGTCCAGATCGGAATGGCGACAATGGCATCGCCCGCATCGACACCGAACTTCTGTGCCAGCGCTTTCGGGTCGACCGCGTCATAAGCGACGTCAACGGCCGGCGAGACTTTGTCGGCGTATTCGATTTCCGCTTCGGCGAGCGCCGAACCGCAATCGAAGCACCAGTACACCGGCTTGGCGCCGCGCACGACGTGACCGTTGCCCACGATCTTGGCCAGCGCACGCACCATGTCCGCTTCGTACTTGAAGTCCATCGTGCGATACGGGTGTTCCCAATCGCCCAGCACGCCCAGGCGCTTGAAGTCGGTGCGCTGCAGATCAATCTGCTGCTGCGCGTACTCGCGGCACTTCTGGCGGAACGCAGCGGCGTCGAGCTTGTCGCCCACGCGACCGAATTTCTTTTCGATCGCCACTTCGATCGGCAGACCATGGCAATCCCAGCCAGGCACGTAGGGCGCGCGGAAGCCGGCCAGCAAGCGCGACTTCACCACCACGTCCTTGAGCACCTTGTTCACCGCATGACCCAGGTGGATCGCACCGTTCGCGTACGGCGGGCCGTCATGCAGTACAAACACCTTGTCGCGGCCGGCGGCGCGCTCCTGAATCTGCTCGTAGCGGCCCACCTGCTGCCAATCGGCCAGCCACTTGGGCTCGCGCTTGGGSAGGTCGCCGCGCATCGGGAATTCCGTCTGCGGTAGGTTGATGGTGTTCTTGTAATCCTGGGTCATTGCCTGGGGATGCTCTGATCGTCGGGTTGTCGGGTGTCGCCTCGGCAGCGCCATGGCCCTGGGGCCGGCGCTTCAACCATCACGGCGAAAGCGCCAACGTTACCGGATTTGAGGCAGTTACGCCTCGCTGAGACGCGGATTCATGCCCAGCAACTCACGGGCCTGGCGCGCGTCTTTGGCCATCTGGACGGTCAACTCGTCCAGGTTGTCGAATTTCTGCTCATCGCGCAGCTTGGCGACGAATTCCACCGCCATGCGCTGGCCGTAGAGATCGCCCTCGAAGTCGAACAAGTGCACTTCCAGCAGCGGCTCCGGCACCTCGTTCACGGTGGGACGAACGCCGAGGCTGGCCACGCCGGGCCAGCTGCACTCGCTCTCGCCAAGGCCCACGCGTACCGCAAAAATGCCGTGTACCGGGCTGCTGCGGTCGCGCAGGTGGATATTGGCGGTGGGATAGCCCAACTGGCGACCCAACTGCTTGCCGTATTCCACCTTGCCTTCGATCACGAACGGCCGGCCCAGCAGCGGCGCCGCGCCGGAAAACTCGCCGGCTGCCAGCAGCATGCGGACCCGCGTGGCCGATACCCGCGCGCCATCCAGCAGCACCGAAGGCATGGTGCGGGCGGTGAATCCCAGTTCGGGACCCACCCGCTCCAGCATCGCCACGTCGCCGCTGCGCTTATGGCCAAAGCGGAAATCCGCCCCTACCCACACCTCGCGCGCGTTCAGCCGGTCCACCAGTACGCGGCGAATGAAATCCTCCGCCGACATAGAGGTGAGGGCTCGATTGAAGCGCAACAAGAGCACCTGCCCCATGCCAGCTTCGTCGAACCCGCGCAGTTTTTCGCGAACGCTGGACAGCCTGGCCACCGGCTCCGGTGAGAAAAAAGCGCGCGGCAACGGCTCGAAGCTAACCACGATAGCCGTGAGCCCAAGCTTGGCGGCGCGTTCATGCACCTGCGCAAGCAGGGCCTGGTGACCGCGGTGCAGGCCGTCGAACGCGCCGACGGCTACGACGCTGCCGCCGGGCGCCAGACTGGGGCCGGCGACATCCCTGGAAAGTCTCATCATCGGGCGAGTATAGCGGCTGAAGCTGGGTGTTTCGGCTCGAACGAAGCCTCAGACGCCACGCAATTCGCGCAAGCGGAACCCGGCCGCAAACAGCGTCACGGCATAGGCGCCGCCGCCCGCCGCCACCAGCACGGCCAGGTGCCACGCGCGGGTCCACTTGCCCGCCTCGGTCCAGTCCGGCCACACCCACATGCCTGCCACCAGCACGACGACCATCACGGCGCATGCCAGCACCAGCCGCAACATGTGACGAGCCCATCCGGGCTGACGCTGATACACGCCGGCCTTGCGCAACCAGTGCCACAACAGACCCAGGTTGATATAGCTCGCCAGCGCACTGGCCATGCCCAGCGCCATGTGCAGGCCCGGCACCGCGGCAATGCCATCCAGCCGAGGCAGCTCGCGCTGTGCCGGCGTGGCCCACAACACGTAAAGCATCGCCACAAAAATCACATTGAGCACCATGTTCGCCACCAGCGAGGCCACGCCGGCGCGCACCGGCGTACGGGTGTCCTGGCGTGCATAGAACGCAGGCAGCGCCACTTTCACCAAGGCGAATGCCGGCAGGCCGAAGCTGAGCGCCGTGATCGACAGCGTCGCCATGCGCGTATCGAACGGCGTGAACTGGCCATGCTGGAACAAGGTGGCCACCAGCGGCTTGGCCAGCAGCATCAGCGCAAACATCGCCGGCACGGCGATAAGCAAGGTGATGCGCAAGCCCCAGTCCAGCGCCTTGGAGAAACCGTCCTTGTCGGTGGTCACGTGGTGACGCGACAGCGACGGCAGGATCACCGTGCCCAGCGCCACGCCGAACAGGCCCAGCGGCAATTCAAGGAAACGGTCGGCCTGCGACAGCCAGCTTTGCGAACCCGTCATCAGATACGCCGCGATCACCGTATCGAGCAACAGATTGATCTGCGCAATCGACGAGCCGAACAGCGTCGGCACCATCAGCGTAAGAATGCGGCGCACATCCGGATGGCTCCAGCCCCAACGCGGCAGCGTCAGGAGGTCCAGTCCGCGCAGCGACGGCAGCTGGAACAGCAACTGCAGCAGGCCCGCCAGCAGGATCGCCCAACCCATCGCCATGATCGGCGGATGCACGAACTTCGACAGCCACAGCGCGCCGCCGATCATGCAGAGGTTGAGGATCACCGGGGTGAGCGCCGGCAAGGCGAACTTGTGGAAACTGTTGAGCGCCCCGCCGCACAGTGCCGTCAGCGAGACGAACAGCAGGAACGGAAACGTCAGGCGCAGCAGCTGCGCCGTCAGCGCGAACTTTTCCGGCGTGTYGGCAGCACCCTGCGAGAACAGCGCAGCGACCTGGGGCGCGAAAATCACGCCGAGCGCCGTAATCACCAGCAGCACCCCGCCCAGCGTGCCGGACACGCGTGACATCAGCTGCTTCAGATCCTCATGGCTGCGCTTCTCTTTCACTTCCGTGAAAACGGGCACGAAGGCCGTCGAGAACGAGCCCTCGGCAAACAGGCGGCGCATGAAGTTGGGAATGCGGAACGCCACCCAGAACGCATCGGTGGCCGCATTGGCGCCGAAGGTGGCATTGATCGACATGTCCCGGACCAGCCCGAGTACGCGTGAAATCATGGTCATGCTGCTGAATGACAGCAGCCCGCGGAACATGCTGGGAGACTTCATGCCTTGAGGCCGTACCTATGCTGGTGAGACGCGCTGCGCACCGGAGCCCCTCTGCCCCGGCGGCGAAAGGCGCGTAGTTTGACAGCCCCGAATGGAAAGATGACAGCGCAGACGTGGCATAATCGAGGCCGACCGTTCCCCTTGGCCACCATGGCGGTGGCATGGCGCCCCGCGGAGCGCCTTGACAAACGGCTAAGCTGTTGACGCAACGGCTCATTAGCCGCATACTTGCCGTCTTTTTCCAACCCAGCAATTCATTTCGGAGTTCTACCTTGGCCAACATCAAGTCCGCGAAGAAGCGCGCGCGCCAGTCCGAGCAGCGCCGCCTGCGCAATGTCAGCGCCCGTTCCATGGTGCGCACCGCCCTCAAGAAGGTCGTCAAGGCCATCGAGGCCAAGGACAAGGCTGCCGCCGTTGAAGCCTTTGCCGCTGCCCAGCCGGTCATGGACCGCTACGCTGCCCGCGGCCTGATCCACAAGAACAAGGCTGCTCGCCATAAGAGCCGCCTCAACGCAAAGATCCACGAGCTGGCGTAAGCCAGCTTCGTTACCTGAATCTCGGGTTGGCGAGAAAGCCGGCGGAAGCCGGCTTTTTTGTGTGCCTGGGGAAGTGGCCGGCACTAGCCGGTTTTCTTTTGCCTGGCGCCCTGGCACGGGCCGGAGGTTGCCCCTCAACAGCCGAATAGCTGGGCATCCTGAGCCTCAGTCCTTGCTCGTCATACCGGCGCAGGCCGGAAGCGCTCTTCAACAGCCGAACAGCTGGTCATCCAGAGCCTCGGTTTTGGTTGTCGTGTTCCCGCGATCTGGCTCGCCTGCCGCGGGCTTTCGTGCCGCTGCCGCGGCCCGAGTTACTTTTCTTTGCTTGCCCAAAGAAGAAAGTAACCAAAAGAAACGGCACCCCGGATGACGCGCCTTCCGGGCCTGCGGCCCTCCAGGTGCGCGGGCGGGTTACGGGGACCCCGAGGGCGAAGAGCCACATCAAGAGCCGAACAACGCCAGGCGCTACTGGGTCGGGCAGGTCTTTTGTAGGAGCGCACTTGTGCGCGACCAACCGACGGAGCGGTACATCCGAGCGCCGCGGTCGCGCACAAGTGCGCTCCTACAAGGGATCGCGCARGCCRGTATCGATCGGCTCTTTGTGGGAGCGCACCCTGTGCGCGACAAACCAACGGAGCGGTACACCCCCGCGTGGCTGTCCCGCCCAGGGTGCGCTCCCACAGGCAAGCGCCAGGCGCGGCACGAGTGCGTCATGCATGGGATACAGCCAAAGCGCAGCGAGGCCCCGCTTTAAGTCCTCAGCGATTCGGGCGCGTTGCGCAGCGCATTGAAGTAGCCCCTGTC
>NZ_JBFTRY010000038.1:0-23436 GCF_056399745.1 Dyella sp. 01N36 | reverse complement strand
CAAGAAGATGGATCCGTTCATCCACTACGGCATCGCCGCGGGCACGCAAGCCCTGCGCGATTCCGGCCTGGAAGTGACGGAAGCGAACGCACCGCGCATCGGCGTGGCCGTGGCTGCCGGTATCGGCGGCCTGCATACCATCGAACATACGTCGATCGAGCTGCACGACAAGGGGCCGCGTCGCGTGTCGCCGTTCTTCGTGCCCTCGTCGATCATCAACATGGTGTCCGGTCACCTGTCGATCATGTACGGCCTGAAGGGCCCGAACATCGCCTGCGTCACGGCCTGCACCACGGGTACGCACAACATCGGCCTGGCCGCGCGCATGATCCAGTACGGCGATGCCGACGTGATGATCGCCGGCGGCGCCGAGTTCGCCACCACCGGCACGGCGATGGCGGGCTTCTGCTCGGCCAAGGCCATGTCCACGCGCAACGATGAGCCGACCAAGGCTAGTCGTCCGTGGGACAAGGACCGCGATGGTTTCGTGCTGTCCGACGGCGCCGGCGTGCTGGTGCTGGAAGAATACGAACACGCCAAGGCACGCGGCGCGAAGATCTATGCGGAGCTGGTCGGCTTCGGCATGAGCGGCGATGCTTTCCACATCACTGCCCCGAGCGAAGGTGGCGAAGGTGCGGCGCGCAGCATGGACACCGCACTCAAGGATGGTCATCTGAACCCGACTGACGTGCAGTACGTCAACGCGCACGGCACGTCTACGCCGCTGGGCGACCTGGGTGAAGTGCTGGCCGCCAAGCGCGTGTTCGGCGATCACGCCTACAAGCTGGCGATGAGCTCGACCAAGTCGGCCACCGGTCACCTGCTGGGTGCGGCTGGCGGTGTCGAAGCGATCTTCACCATCCTCGCCCTGCGCGACCAGGTGCTGCCGCCGACCATCAACCTGGACGAGCCGGGCGAAGGCTGCGATCTTGATTTCGTGCCGCACACCGCGCGCGAAGCGAAGTTCGACGTAGCCATCTCCAACTCGTTCGGCTTCGGCGGCACCAACGGTACGCTGGCATTCCGTCGCATTTGAGCGAAGTGACCGCGCTACATCGCAAGACCCTGCACGGCCGGCGCGATCTACTCGCGCCGGCCGCTGCATTTCCGGAGCGCTATCCCGGCCTGCTGCAGAGCGTGACGCACGGTACGCCGCAGTCGCGCTACGACATTTTGTTCGCGTTTCCACAGGAAGCGCTGACCCTGCGTGCCGATGGGCAGCTTATCGACGGTAGCGGCGAGTCGCTGCAAGGCGGTTTTCTCGACGCGCTGGATGACGCATGGCGTGCGGCGCGGTTGTCGCGGGATGGCGCCAGCGACTTGCCGTTCCACGGTGGCTGGCTGCTGTTGCTCGCCTATGAACTGGTCGGCGAGATCGAAACGCGCCTCCAGCTTCGCTCGTCGACGGTGTTGCCGACCGCGGTTGCCTTGCGTTGTCCGGCGGCGGTGATCGTGGACCATGCGCGCGGCTGCACGGTGCTGGTGGCGGAGCAGGGGCATCAAGCCTTGCTCGATGCGATGGAGGCCGATCTCTCCGCGCCGATGGAGCTTCCTGCGTTGCCTGCACCCGATGCCTGCAGCGAGGACGAGCCGGCGCTGTTTCTCGATGGCGTGGCGCGCATCCACGAACATCTGCATGCCGGCGACATCTTCCAGGTAAATCTCTCGCGGGCTTGGCACGCGCATTACGCGAATCCTGTGACGCCTGCGCAATTGTATTTGTCGCTGCGCCAAGCCAATCCGGCGCCGTTCGCGGGCTTGTTCCAGCAGCCCGAATGGGCAGTGGTGAGTTCATCACCTGAGCGCCTGGTCGAAGTACGCGATGGCCTGGCGCAGACGCGTCCGATCGCCGGCACGCGGCCGCGCACACCGGGTGATGACGACACCGCGCGCATCCTTGAGCTCAGCACGCATCCCAAGGAACGCGCCGAGCACGTCATGCTGATCGATCTCGAACGCAATGACCTGGGCCGCGTCTGCGTGCCGGGCACGGTCGAGGTCAACGAGCTGATGGTGGTGGAGAGTTACGCGCATGTGCACCACATCGTGTCGAACGTGCGTGGTCGCCTGCGCGATGAGGTGACGCCGGGCGAAGTGATTGCAGCTACGTTCCCGGGCGGCACCATCACCGGTTGCCCCAAGGTGCGCTGCATGGAAATCATCGCTGCGCTGGAAGATGCGCCGCGTGGCGCCTATACCGGCGCGCTCGGTTATCTGGACCGCAACGGCGATCTCGATCTCAATATCCTCATACGCACGTTCACGCTGGCCGGTTCCGACGTCACGCTGCGCGCGGGCGCAGGCATCGTGGCCGATTCAGTGGCGGATAAGGAGCTGGACGAGACGCGTGCCAAAGCGCGCGGCCTGCTGCGTGCGCTGGGAGTGCAGGGCTGATGGCAGACCGCGTGTTCGTCAACGGATCGCCGTCGATCACCGTCTCCGCGTTTGATCGCGGCTTGTCCTACGGAGACGGCTTGTTCGAAACCATTCGTTTCGTCAGTGGCGTGGCCCCGCTGTGGTCGCGGCATATGGACCGGTTGCGCGAGAGCTGCATCCGCTTGCGCTTGCCTGCGCCCGATGCGCCGCAGCTGGCACGCGAAGCGGCGGTGGTGATCGAGGGCATGCACGATGCTGTCGTTCGCATCACGCTCACTCGCGGCGTTGGAGAGCGCGGTTATGCACCGCCTCAGGCTGCTGCGCCCACCCGTGTCGTGGCCGGCTTCGAGGCGCCGTCCATGGCGGGTGATGTGTATCGCTCAGGCCTGCGCGTGCGTTGGTGCGACACGCGTCTGGCCGCGCAGCCGCTGCTGGCGGGCATGAAGCACCTCAACCGGCTGGAGCAGGTGCTGGCGCGCGCCGAATGGTCCGACCCCGCGCTGGGCGAGGGCCTGCTTTGCGATGCCGAGGRACAGCTCATCTCGGGCACCATGACTAATCTGTTCGCCGTGCTCGATGGCGTCCTGATCACACCGGCGCTGGATCGCTGCGGCGTGGCGGGGGTGGCTCGCGCCGAGATTCTCGCCAGCCGGCCAGGCGTGCGCATCCAGGGCATGCGCCCGGCGGAGCTCGCCCGTGCCAGCGAGGTCTTCCTCAGTTCCAGCGTACGCGGCATCCTGCCTGTTCAGGCCGTGGGCGATACCGTGTATGTTGCCGGGCCGGTCACCCGCGCTTTGCAGCAGCATTGGCGCGGCTTGGGTTTCCCGATGGAGCAGGCATGAGTGGACACAAGATGCAGGGGCGGGCGCTTTGGCGCAGCCTGATCGTGCTGGTGTTGCTGGCGGTAGCCGGCGGCGTCGCCTATGGATGGATGGACTATCAGCGCTTCGTCGGCACGCCGTTGGCGGTGTCGCCGCAGACGCCCAGCGTCGATGTGGCCAAGGGCAGCAGCCTGCGTGATGTGGTTGGCCAGTTGCGCGAGCAGCACGTGACGAATTCGCGCACGCTGTATTGGCGTGTGCTGGCCGAGCAGTTGCGTGTGGCCGGTCGCCTGCATGCGGGCGAATATGCGTTGAGCGCGGGCATGACGCCGCGCGAGCTGTTGCTCAATATGGCTGCGGGCAAGGTCCTGCAGCGCAATTTCACCATCGTCGATGGCTGGAACTTCCGCGACCTGCGCCAAGCCTTGGCCAAGGCGGACCGGCTCAAGCAGGAAGGCGCCGGTCTTGACGACGCCGCGCTGATGGCCAGGATCGGGGTGCCTGGCGAAATGCCCGAGGGACGTTTTCTTCCCGAGACCTACGCCTATGTGAAGGGCGACAGCGACTTGGACATCCTGCGCCGCGCGCATGCCGCGATGGCCAAGATGCTGGACACGCTGTGGGCCCAACGCGACAAGWATGTGCCGCTGGCCTCGCCGTATGACGCGCTGATCCTGGCGTCCATCGTGGAAAAGGAAACCGGCCGCGCCGATGAGCGTGCGCGCATCGCCGGCGTGTTCGTGCGTCGGCTGCAGGAGCACATGCTGCTGCAGACCGACCCCACCGTGATCTATGGCATGGGCGAGTCCTACACCGGCAACATCCACAAGTCGGACCTGACCACCGACACGCCGTACAACACCTATACCCGCGCCGGCCTGCCGCCGACGCCGATCGCCATGGCTGGCAAGCCCGCCATCGAGGCGGCGCTGCATCCGGCAGCCGGGTCGGAGCTTTACTTTGTCGCGCGTGGCGACGGCACGCACGTGTTCTCCAGTACGCTGGACGAACACAATCACAACGTGGCCTGTTTTCAGCTGAAGCGATGCCAATGACACGAGGCAAGTTGATCACGCTCKAAGGTGGCGAGGGGGCCGGCAAGAGCACACTGCTCGCCGGCCTGCAGCAGCACTTGCGCGCGCAGGGCGTGGATCTGGTGCAGACGCGCGAACCCGGCGGCACGCCGCTGGGCGAGGCGGTGCGCGCCATCGTGCTCGATCCGGCGCATCGCGGCATGGGCGCCGAATCCGAATTGCTGCTGATGTTCGCCTCGCGGGCGCAGCTCGTGCGCGAATGCATCGAGCCTGCGCTGGCGGCGGGGCAGTGGGTGTTGTGCGATCGTTTCACCGATGCGAGCTACGCCTATCAAGGCGGTGGTCGCGGGGTGCCGAATGAGCGCATCGCCACGCTGGAGCAGTGGGCTACACATGGTTTGACGCCTGACCTGACCCTGTTGCTCGATCTTCCCGTGGCGACCGGGCGTGCGCGCGCTGCCGGCCGCGGCGAAGCGGATCGCATCGAAGTGGAAGGCGATACATTTTTTGAGCGCGTGCGTGCGGCTTATCGTGCGCGTGCCGCCGCGGAGCCGGCGCGCTTCCGCATCATCGACGCCACGCTGACGCCGCCGGAAGTGCTGGCGGCCGCCATCGATGCCACCCGTCACCTGTTTGGGACTCCGGCATGAATCTGATGCCATGGCATGGCGAGCATTGGGAACGCCTGCAGGCTAGGCGTGAGCGCAACGCGATGCCGCACGCGCTCTTGCTGTGCGGGCCCGAAGGCCTGGGCAAGCGCGACTTCATGCGTCGCTTCGCCGAAGGCCTGCTGTGCCAGCACCCGCAACACGGCGAGCCGTGCGGCCGGTGCCGCAGCTGCCTGTTGTTTGCAGCGGGCACGCACCCGGATTTCGCCACGTTGAGTTTTGGCCTGCGCAAAGATGGCGTGCAGCGCAGCGAGATCGTGGTCGACCAGGTTCGCGAGCTGTCCGCCCGTCTTGCCATGTCGAGCCAGTTCGGTGGATGGCAGATCGTGTGCATCGATCCGGCCGATGCCATGAATACCGCGGCAGCCAACGCCTTGCTCAAGACGCTGGAAGAACCTTCGGCGCAGACCTTGCTGTTGCTGGTAGCCGATGCGCCGTGGCGATTGCCGCAAACCATCCGCAGTCGTTGCCAGCGCATTGAATTTCACTTGCCGCCGCGCGAGCAGGCGCTGGACTGGCTGCAGCAGCAGGGCGTCAAGGACGCCGCCGCTGCGCTCGATGCGGCGGGCGGCAATCCTGGTCTGGCGCGTGTCTGGGCGGAACAAGGCGCGCTCGCGCGCAGGCAAGAGGTTCGCAAGGATCTTGGTGCACTGGCGGCCGGACGTGGCGAGGCCATGGAAGTGGCGCGTCGCTGGCTGGACAACGAGCCGCAACAGCGTCTGTGGTTTGCGGCACAGGCTGCCGCCGAAGAGCTGAAAATGCGTGCCACCGCCGGGCAGGGGCCGCTGGCCAGCCAGCTGGACGCTGAAGGCCTCGACCAGTGGTATATGGCGGCCAATCGCACGCGCGAATCACTGCGTGGCCCCCTGCGTGGCGATCTGCTCTTGCTGGAATTGCTCGCCCGCTGGCATTGAGCCGATCTTGACAACCTGATGACCGGCGCCGCGTTTTCCCCAGGGAAAGGCCGCTGACAGGCCGCCTGCCTACGCTGCTCCGATGAAGTTTTCCTCCCAACGCCAGCTCCCCATTTGGCCGTGGATTTCGCTCTTGTTCCTGCTGGTCCTTCGACTGGCATGGCTTAATGCGTACACGCTCAACTCCGACGAAGCGCAGCACGCGCACGTCGCATGGGCGTGGACGCAAGGGCTGCTGCCTTACCGTGATGTTTTCGACAACCACGGCCCACTGTTCGGATGGCTGCACTCGCCGCTGCTGAAGTGGCTGGACAACCGTCCCGACGTGCTGACCTGGCTGCGCCTGGCCATGCAGTTTTGGTATGTGATCGCCCTGGGTTCGGCGGGCTGGATGGCGCAACGCCTCTACGGCTGGCGCGTCGCTGCGGTGGTTGTGCTGGTGGCCGGTCTATTCCCGCGGTTCTTCGTCGTCAGCGGACAGTTCCGCACCGACGACATGTGGATGGCGATGTGGCTGCTCGGCCTGGCGTTCGTGGCGGGCGCACCGCCGCGCCTGTGGCGTTACTTCGTGGCCGGCCTGGCGATGGGCTGTGCACTGTCGGTATCGCAGAAAACACTGGTGCTGCTGGTCACCACCGTCGTCGCGGCCGGCGTGGTGCGGATGATGCGGCCCTCGCACGCGCCGCGGGCCGGTGTGCGTTGCTGGATCGCCGCGTTGCTGGGCGTACTGCTGGTGCCCGCCATTTTTGCCATTTGGTTGGGCACGCACGGTTTGCTCGAAGACGCGTGGTACGGGCTGGCCGAGTACAACATCGGCGGCGCCAACAAACGGCATGCGGCGCAGCAAGGTTTGTGGTTTCTGATTTTTGCAGCGGTGCTGGTGGTGATGTGCGTGCGTGAAGCGCGCCAGCGCTCGGAAGGCGGTTTCGACTGGACCGTGTTCTTTGCCTTGCAGGGCGGTCTGTACCTGCTGCTGATCTGGTTCATCTGGCCGCTCATCACCAAGCAGGATTTTCTCCCTGTGTTGCCGACGCTCGCGATCGCCTCGGCCGGCCTGGCAGCGACGTGGCAATGGCTGAACTCCCGTCCGCGACTGCGCGGCGTGTTGTTGATGGTTTTGCTGGTGGCGGAAATGGCAGCCGTCATTGCCGATGCGCCGCCATGGCAGGACGATCTCGCCGCGCAACGCAATGAACTGTCGACCGTGCTGCGTTACACGAACGAAACCGACACGRTGATGGACCCCAAGGGCGACACGATATTCCGCATGCGCCCTTACTATCCCGTGCTGGAAAGCTTGGCCATGCGGCGCCTGCGCCGTGGGCAGATGGCGGACACCATCGTCGACGACCTGGTCAATCACCGGACCATGCTGGTGGTGTTGCGGCGCCTGCCGCCCTCGAGCGCGCGCTTCGTGATGCTCAATTATGTGGAGGCTGGCGGAGATATCTGGATCGCGGGCCGTATGCTTGCCGATCACCAGCCCCAGCAGACGATAGACGTGAACGTACCCGGAGACTATGTGGTGACCGATGGACACCAGCGCCTCAGCGGCAGCCTCGATGGCGCCGCGCCGGCGGACCACTGGTTCCTGAGCCGCGGCACCCACCATCTGGTGGTGAGCGGCGGCACGCCTGTGGCTTTCGTGTGGTCGCAGGCCTTCGATCGCGGCTGGCGTCCGGCGCCTCCTGTCACAGGGGGCTGACGTGAGCTTGAGCCTCAATGCCAGGACGCGACTGCTGGTCGTCGCGCCGCACCCGGATGACGAATCGATCGCCACCGGCGAGCTGATCCTGCAGGTACGGCAGGCCGGCGGCGAGGTGCAGATCCTCCTGCTCACCAATGGCGACAACAATCCCTGGCCGCAACGCTGGGTGGAGCGCCGGCTGCGCATCGGCGCCGATGAGCGCCGCCGCTGGGGCGAGCGCCGACGTACCGAAGTGACCCAGGCCTTGGCTCAGTTGGGTGTGACGGGCGAGGCGTTGCTGCCCCTGGGCTGGCCCGACATGGGCATCACCAGCCGCCTTTGCGACCAGCTGGATGCCAGCGTCGAGATGGTGAGCCGGCACCTGGAGGCGTTTCGCCCCAACCTGGTCGCCTTGCCCGCGCTGGGCGATCACCACCCCGATCACGGCGCCGCCCATGTCCTGACCCGCCTGGCGGTGGCCCGCGCCAACCTCGAGACGCCGCGCATGCTGGCCTACCTCGTGCACGGCCAGGAGGTCACCGGCAAAGGCCGGGTCAAGCTCGACTCCTCGGTCGGCATCCATGCCACCAAGATGGCCGCGCTGGCCTGTCATCGCAGCCAGATGGCCTTGAGCGGCAAGCGGATGCGCCGTCTGGCGGACCGTGGCGAGCGGTATCAGTCGGTGCGGGGAACCGCTGTTTCCACCGAGTCGGCCGTGCTGCCATGGCAGCCATCTCCTTCGCTCCATCGCTGGTTGCACCTGACCCTGGTCGACGAGCGGGGCGTTCGCCAGTGGCCGTGGCGCCAGGCGCCACTGACCATGGACGGGCAGGGGCGTTACGTATTGCATGGCCTGGACCCGGCCGCGCCTGGGCCGCGCTTCCTCAAGCTGCATATGAATCTGCCATCGCCCTGGATCTTCGACCGCTGGGGCTGGTGCGAGCTCTAGCGCCGTCACATTCCGTCGACATCTCGCTTGTGGCAATGGCCGACCGCTCGCTACGATGCGGCTGAGGGGCACTGCATCAGCGGTGTACAGGAGCAGTCATGAATCCGGCCATTGCCGCCCGCCAGGGCATCATTTCGTTGAAGATCAAGGACACGGCGTCGCTCTACAACGCCTATATGCCTTATCTGAAGCACGGCGGCCTGTTCGCCCCTACCGCCCAGAAGTACGCCCTGGGCGACGAAGTGGTGCTGCTGATCAACCTCACCGATGAAGGCGAGCGCCTGTCGGTGGCCGGCAAGGTGGTCTGGGTGACCCCGGTCGGTGCGCAGGGCAACCGCACGGCCGGGATTGGCGTGCAGTTCAACGAGTCGTCCGATGGCGAAGTGGCGCGTACCCGCATTGAGAACATCCTGGCCGGCCTGACCGGGTCCGAGCGCCCGACGCACACGATGTAGAGCCAGGCTCTAAGACCTTGGTCGCAATGGCTTACGACCGCTGGAAGAAACCCCTGCAAATCTCCTTCCAAACAGCCGTCAAGGCTTGTTGTTGTTAAGCGCACTGATACAATGTCGCGATCCCTCGATTCAGATCGAGGGAAGTCGGACGCTCGCTGCCCCCAATGCACGTGAACGTGGCGCCTAGCCCTTGGCCCTCGCGGGTCATGCCGAACCCAAGTTCCGCGGACCGTTTCCCCGACGGTCACTGATGCGCCAATGAAGGCGCGGAGGTACGTTTCATCGTGCTTGCCCAATACTGGCCCATTCTGCTTTTCATCGGCGTTGCCGCCGGCTTAGGCGTGGTGCTTCTGGTCATCGGCCTGCTGGCCGGCCCGCGTCGCCCCGAGTCCGAGAAGCTCTCKCCGTACGAGTGCGGCTTCGAAGCCTTTGAAGATGCGCGCATGCGTTTTGACGTGCGCTATTACCTGTTGGCGATCCTGTTCATCATCTTCGACCTGGAAATCGCGTTTCTGTTTCCGTGGGCCGTGGTGTTCACCAAGATCGGCCTGATTGCCCTGGTCGAGATGGCGCTGTTCCTGCTGCTGCTGGTCATCGGCTTTGCTTACGTGTGGAAGAAGGGAGCACTGGAATGGGAGTGATCTCGTCGCTTGACCGGGTGATGCACAACCCGCAGCCGTTGAACCTGGTGGACGACATCCTGCGTCCGGCCGAAGACAACCCTGTCATGCAGCGCGGCTTTGCCACGACCAGCGTCGACGCCTTGATGAACTGGGCGCGCACCGGTTCGATGTGGCCGATGACCTTTGGTCTGGCCTGTTGCGCCGTGGAAATGATGCATGCCGGCGCCGCGCGCCTGGACCTGGACCGCTACGGCGTGGTGTTCCGCCCCAGCCCGCGCCAGTCSGACGTGATGATCGTGGCCGGCACGCTGKKCAACAAGATGGCCCCSGCGYTGCGCAAGGTCTAYGACCAGATGSCCGASCCRMRSTGGGTGATCTCGATGGGTWSSTGCGCSAAYGGCGGCGGYTACTAYCACTACTCGTATTCMGTGGTGCGTGGCTGCGACCGCATCGTGCCGGTGGACATCTACGTGCCGGGCTGCCCGCCAACGGCCGAAGCGCTGATCCACGGCATCCTGCAGTTGCAGAAGAAGATCCGCCGCACCAACACCATCGCGCGTTCCTGACAAAGGCGCAGCAGAGCATGACTGATACCTCTTTCAACTCGCTGGCCGAGCGTCTGTCCGCGCGATTCGGCGAAATGCTGACGATCAGCGTCGTCCGCAACGAAGTCACCGCCGAAGTGGCTGCCGCCGACCTGCTCGCGGTGGCTACCGCGCTGCGTGACGAAGCCTCGTTCCGCTTCGGCGTGCCGATCGACGTCTGCGGCATCGATTACCTCGGCTACGGCCAGACCGAATGGGACACCGAAACGGTGTCCGGCACCGGCTTCTCGCGCGGTGTGGAAGGCGAGGCGATGGGCCGCTTCAAGTGGGCCGACCGCCCGCACGCCGACTCCTCGCCGCGCCGCTTCGCCTCCATCGTTCACCTGCTGTCGCTGGAGAACAACCAGCGCCTGCGCCTGCGCGTGTTCTGCGACGACGACTCGCTGCCGATCGTGCCTTCGCTGACCGGCATCTGGCCGGGCGTGAACTGGTTTGAGCGCGAGTCGTTCGACCTTTACGGCATCATTTACGACGGTCACCCCGATCTGCGCCGCATCCTCACTGACTACGGCTTCGTGGGTCATCCGTTCCGCAAGGACTTCCCGCTGATCGGCAATGTCGAGGTGCGTTACGACCCCGAGCAGAAGCGCGTGGTGTACGAACCCGTGTCGATCGAGCCGCGCGTGCTGGTGCCGCGCGTCATCCGTGACGATGCCGACCTGCAGCAGGCCAAGGCTGAAGCGGCCGATAACTGGCGGAATAACTGATCATGCAAGAGATCCGCAACTACACCMTGAACTTCGGCCCGCAGCATCCYGCKGCRCACGGCGTGCTGCGCCTGGTGCTGGAGMTGGACGGCGAAACGGTGGTCCGCGCCGATCCGCATATCGGTCTGCTCCATCGTGGCACCGAGAAGCTGGCCGAGTCCAAGCCGTTCAATCAGTCGATCGGCTATATGGATCGCCTCGATTACGTGTCGATGATGTGCAACGAGCACGCCTACGTGCGCTCCATCGAAACCCTGATGGGTATCGAGGTGCCGGAGCGTGCGCAGTACATCCGCACCATGTTCGACGAAATCACCCGCATCCTGAATCACCTGATGTGGATCGGTTCCAACGCGCTCGACCTGGGTGCGATGGCGGTGTTCCTGTACGCGTTCCGCGAGCGCGAGGAACTGATGGACGTCTATGAGGCGGTGTCGGGCGCGCGCATGCACGCGACCTACTACCGTCCGGGCGGCGTCTACCGCGATCTGCCCAATCACATGTCGCAGTACCGCGAGTCGCCCTGGCACAAGGGCAAGGACCTCAAGCGCCTCAACTCCTGGCGCGAAGGCTCCATGCTCGACTATCTGGAAGCGTTCACCAGCGACTTCCCGACCAAGGTCGACGAGTACGAAGAACTGCTCACCAACAACCGTATCTGGAAGCAGCGCACGGTCGGCATCGGCGTGATCCCGCCGGAAAAGGCGCAGGCCTGGGGCATGACAGGCGTGATGCTGCGCGGTTCGGGCATCGAGTGGGATCTGCGCAAGAAGCAGCCGTACGCCAAGTACGCCGAAGTCGATTTCGACATCCCGGTGGGCGTGGGCGGCGAYTGCTACGACCGTTACCTGGTGCGCGTGGAAGAAATGCGCCAGTCCAACCGGATCATCCAGCAGTGCGTGAAGTGGCTGAAGGCCAACCCGGGTCCTGTCATCGTGCAGAACTACAAGGTGGCGCCGCCGCATCGCGAAAGCATGAAGGAGGACATGGAAGCACTGATCCATCACTTCAAGCTGTTCACGGAAGGCTATGGCGTGCCTGCGGGCGAGACCTATGCCGCCGTGGAAGCACCGAAGGGTGAATTCGGCTGCTACCTGGTATCCGATGGTGCGAACAAGCCGTTCCGCGTGCACCTGCGCGCGCCGGGCTTCGCCCATCTGTCCTCGATGGACGTCACCGTGCGCGGCCACATGCTGGCCGACGTGGTGGCGATGATCGGTACCTATGACCTCGTGTTCGGCGAAGTCGATCGCTGAGCCCGGAGGAAACCACACATGAAAGCCACCGGAAATTACGCGCAGGTCAAGAATGTCGACCCGCTCGTCGTACTGAACGAACACACTCGTCATCACATCGAAGAGTGGGTTGCCCGTTTTCCTCCTGACCGCAAGCGTTCGGCGCTGATCCAGGCGCTGTTTGCCGCGCAGGAGCAGAACGAAGGCTTCCTCACCGACGAGCTGATCACCGCCGTTGCCAAGTACCTCGACTTGCCCGCCGTGTGGGCGTACGAGGTGGCGAGCTTCTACTCGATGCTCGAGACCAAGCCGGTGGGCCGCAACAACGTGGCCATCTGCACCAACGTCTCGTGCTGGCTCAATGGCGCCGACGACCTGGTGAAGCACTGCGAGCAGAAGCTGGGCATCAAGCTGGGCGAAAGCACCGCCGATGGCCGCGTGTATCTGAAGCGCGAAGAAGAATGCATCGCCGCCTGCGCCAGCGCGCCGGCGATGACCGTCAATGGTCACTACCACGAGCGACTCTCGATCCAGAAGATCGATGAAATCCTCGATGGTCTTAAGTAAGGGCTGGGCGCAATGGCTTACGGACCCGCACCCCAAGAACATCAGGTCGTCTACACCACGCTGCATTTCGACAAGCCGTGGGCGATGGACAGCTACACCCAGGTGGGTGGCTATGAAGCGTGGAAGAAAATCCTCGCCGAGAAGCCCGACCCGACTGCCCTGATCGACGAGATCAAGAAGAGCAACCTGCGCGGCCGCGGCGGCGCAGGCTTCCCGACCGGCCTGAAGTGGTCCTTCATGCCCAAGGGCACCATGCAGAAGTACATCCTCTGCAACTCCGACGAATCGGAGCCGGGCACCTGCAAAGACCGCGACATCCTGCGCTTCAACCCGCATGCGGTGATCGAAGGCATGGCGATCGCGTGCTATTGCACCGGTTCCACCGTGGCTTACAACTACCTGCGTGGCGAGTTCCATCACGAGCCCTTCGAGCATTTCGAAGAGGCGCTGAAGGAAGCGTACGCCGCCGGTCTGCTGGGCAAGAACATCCAGGGCACCGGCCTCGATGTGGACATCTATGGCGCACTCGGCGCCRGTGCCTACATCTGYGGCGARGAAACCGCGCTGMTSGAATCGCTGGAAGGCAAGAARGGCCAGCCGCGCTTCAAGCCGCCKTTCCCGGSCARCTTYGGCCTGTACGGCAAGCCSASCACSATCAACAACACCGAAACCTATGCCTCGGTGCCGGCCATCCTGCGCAAGGGTGCGGACTGGTTCCTGGCGCAGAGCAAGACCAAGAACGGCGGTCCGAAGATCTTCTCGGTCTCCGGTTGCGTGCAGAAGGGCGGCAACTTCGAAGTGCCGCTGGGCACCACCTTCGACGAGCTGCTGGAAATGGCCGGTGGCCTGCGTCCGGGCCGCACGCTGAAGGGTGCGATTCCCGGCGGCGTGTCGATGCCGGTACTGCGCGCCGAACAGCTCAAGGGTCTGCCGTTCGACTACGACACGCTGCGTGACTTGAAGACGGGCCTCGGCTCGGGCGCCATCGTGGTGCTCGACGACACCGTCTGCACGGTGCGCTTCACCCGCCGCATCTCGCAGTTCTTCCACAAGGAAAGCTGCGGTCAGTGCACGCCGTGCCGCGAAGGCACCGGCTGGATGCACCGCGTGCTGGATCGCATCGTGGAAGGTCAGGGCACCATGGAAGACCTGCATCGTCTCAAGGCCATTGCCGGCCAGATCGAAGGCCACACCATCTGCGCGTTCGGCGAAGCCGCGGCGTGGCCGGTGCAGGGCTTCCTGCGCCAGTTCTGGGATGAATTTGAGTACTACATCGTCAATGGCCGCTCCATTGTCGACGACAAGCTTGGAGCCGCCGCATGAGTGCGCAGCCCGCAGCACCCAATCTCGACCTTGTGAACATCGAGGTCGATGGCAAGCCCACGCAGATCCGCAAGGGCGCCATGATCATCGAGGCGGCTGATGCCATCGGCATCAACATTCCTCGCTTCTGCTATCACCGCAAGCTGCCGATCGCCGCCAACTGCCGCATGTGCCTGGTGGAAGTGGAAATGGGCGGCAAGCCCATGCCCAAGCCGCAGCCGGCCTGCGCCACCCCGGTGGCCGAAGGCATGAAGGTCACCACGCGCTCCGACTCCGCCCTGAAGTTCCAGAAGGACGTGATGGAGTTCCTGCTGATCAACCACCCGCTGGATTGCCCGATCTGCGATCAGGGCGGCGAGTGCGAACTGCAGGACGTCGCGCTGGGCTATGGCCGCAGCGTGTCGCGCTATACCGAACGCAAGCGCACCATCGCCGACGAAAACCTCGGTCCGCTGGTCGCCACCGAGATGACCCGCTGCATCCAGTGCACGCGCTGCGTGCGCTTCACCAGCGAAATCGCCGGTACGTACGAGCTCGGCGGCATGAGCCGCGGCGACAACCTGCAGATCGGTACCTACATCGGCAAGACCATCGAGACGGAACTGTCGGGCAACATCATCGACGTCTGCCCGGTGGGCGCGCTGACCAACAAGCCGTTCCAGTTCCAGGCGCGCGCCTGGGAGCTGATCGCCAAGCCGTCGGTTGCCTATCACGATGCGCTGGGCTCCAACCTGTGGCTGCACACGCGCCGCGGTGAGGTGCTGCGCACGGTGCCGCGCGACAACGAATCGATCAACGAGTGCTGGCTCTCCGATCGCGACCGCTACAGCAATCAAGGTCTGTACGCGGCCGATCGCGTCGGCGCGCCGCAGGTCAAGCGCAACGGCCAGTGGGTCACCACCACCTGGGACGACGCGCTGAGCGCCGCTGTGGAATCGCTCAAGGCAGTGCCGGGCAGCGAGCTGGGCGTGCTGGTGCATCCGGCCACCACGAATGAGGAAGGCGACCTGCTGGTGCGCCTCGCCCGTGGCCTGGGCAGCGCGCATATCGATCACCGCGTGCGTCAGCTCGACTTCGCCGACAACGCGATCGCCACGGCATTCGCCAAGCCGGTCGCCGAGCTGGACAAGGTCAAGGCTGCGCTGCTGGTCGGCTCGGATCTGCGTCACGAGATGCCGCTGCTCAATCACCGCATCCATCAGGCGGTGAAGAAGGGCGCCAAGGTTTACGCCGTCAATCCGGCGAGCTTCAACTTCAATTACAAGCTGACCGGCGAAGCCATCGTGGCGCCGCAGGCCCTGGTCGATGCGCTGCTGTCGCTGGCCAAGGGCGTGGTCGAAGCGGGTGCCACCGCGCCGGCCGCACTGGCCGATGCGATCCACGCTGCGTCGTGCGACGAGGGCGACAAGGACGCGATTGCCGATCTGAAGAGCGGCAGTGCGGTCGTCATCCTCGGCGAAGCCGCCGTCACGCATCCGCAGGCCTCGTGGCTGCGCGCCGTGGCGCAGTTCATCGCGCAGGCGACGGGTGCCGGTTACAACGAGCTGCCGGTCGGTGCCAATGCCATCGGCCTGGGCCGCGTCGGCGTGCTGCCGGGTAACGGCGGCCTCGATGCCCAGGCGATGCTGGCCCAGCCGCGCAAGGCTTATGTGCTGTACGGCGTCGAGCCGCAGGACGTCGCCGATGGCGCTGCCTTGCTGAAGGCGCTCAAGGGCGCGCAGAAGGTGGTGGCGTTTACCGCCTATGCCAGCGACGCGCTGCGCGAAGTGGCCGAAGTGATCCTGCCGATCGGTCTGCTGCCGGAAATCGACGGCACCCTGGTCAATGTCGACGGCCTCGCCCAGAGCGTGGCTGCCGGCGCCAAGGCGCCGGGCGATGCGCGTCCGGGCTGGAAGGTGCTGCGTGCACTGGGCGGCGTGATGAAGCTCGCCGGTTTCGAGTTCGACGACCTGGCYGGTCTGCGCGAAGGCATCAGCGAGCGTGCGCATCAGCCGCGCGCCGAGCTGGCTTCGCGTCCGTCGGCGGTTGGCTTGAGCCGCCTCGCCACCTGGCCGATCTACCGTACCGATGCCGTGCTCCGTCGTGCGACCGCACTCAGCAAGCACCCGCTCAACCGTGCGCCGGCCGTTCGCATCAATGCGGACGAAGCCAAGCGCCAGGGTCTGGGCGAGGGCGATGCGGTGCGCGTGGCCGATGCGGTGCTGCCGCTGGCGATCGATGCGACCGTGCCCGATGGCGCGGCCTGGATCGAGGCCGCACACGACGACACTGTCTCGCTGCCGCCCTACGGCGCAGCCCTCACCCTGAGCAAGGCGTAAGCACATGGGCGAACAGATCTTCAACCAGGTGGTCATGCCGGTCATCTACATCCTGTGCATCGTCCTGCCGTTGGTCATCACGGTGGCGCTGTACGTGTGGTGGGAGCGCAAGGTGCTCGGCTGGATGCACGTGCGCATGGGGCCCAACAAGGTCGGCCCGTTCGGCCTGCTGCAGGCCTTTGCGGACGTGACCAAGCTGCTGATCAAGGAAGTCATTCTTCCGACCAGCGCGAACCGGACCCTGTATTACATGGCGCCGCTGCTGGCGCTGATCCCGGCGCTGGCCGCGTGGGCCGTGATTCCCTTCAACGACAAGATGGTGCTGGCCAACGTCAACGCGGGCCTGCTGTACCTGCTGGCGATGACCTCGCTCGGCGTGTACGGCATCATCCTGGCCGGCTGGGCGTCCAACTCGCGCTACGCGCTGCTGGGTGCGATGCGTTCGGCGGCGCAGGTGATCTCGTACGAGCTGGCCATGGGCCTGTGCCTGGTCTGCGTGCTGGTGCTGGCCGGTTCCTTGAACCTCACCGACATCGTGCACGCGCAGGCCGGCAGCAAGGGCATCCTTGACTGGTTCATGTGGCCGCTGCTGCCGGTATTCATCATCTACTTCATCTCGGGCGTCGCCGAAACCAACCGCGCGCCGTTCGACGTGGCGGAAGGTGAATCGGAAATCGTCGCGGGCTTCCACGTGGAGTATTCGGGCTCGGCCTTCGCGCTGTTCTTCCTGGCCGAATACGCCAACATGATCCTGATCAGCTTCCTGGCGCCGATCCTGTTCATGGGCGGCTGGCTGTCGCCGTTGCCCGCTTCGTGGGGCATCGTGGGGCAGGCGAGCGTGCTGTGGCTGTTCGTCAAGGTGTTCGTTTTCGCCTTCATGTTCCTGTGGTTCCGCGCCAGCTTCCCGCGTTACCGCTACGACCAGATCATGCGTCTGGGCTGGAAGGTATTCATTCCCATCACCATCGTCTGGGTCCTCGTCGCCGGCTGCATGAAGTATTTCGGCTGGGTCACCGTCGGCACGGGAGGCTGAAGAAACATGTCCCGCGTAACTCACTATTTCAAAAGCCTGCTGCTCATCGAGCTGTTTAAGGGCTTGGGTCTGACCATGCGTTACATGTTCAGCCCCAAGTACACCATGCGCTATCCGATGGAGCACATCCCCAAGTCCAACCGCTTCCGCGGCCTGCATGCGCTGCGTCGCTACGCCAACGGCGAAGAGCGTTGCATCGCGTGCAAGCTGTGCGAGGCGGTGTGCCCGGCGCTCGCCATCACCATCGACTCCGCCCCGCGCGAGAGCGACGGCCAGCGCCGCACCACGCGTTACGACATCGATCTGTTCAAGTGCATCTTCTGCGGTTTCTGCGAAGAGAGCTGCCCGGTCGACTCGATCGTCGAAACGCATATCCATGAGTACCACTTCGAGCAGCGTGGCGAGAACGTGGTGACCAAGCCGCAGCTGCTCGCCATCGGCGATCGCTTCGAGCAGGACATCGCGGCTGCCCGCGCTCAAGACGCCGCGTATCGCTGAGGACGGGACATCATGATCGATACGAATATGTTCCAACTCGTGTGTTTCTACGCCTTCGCGGCCGTCACCGTGGTGGCGGCGCTGGGCGTGATCACGCTGCGCAACACGGTGCATGCCGTGCTGTCGCTGGTGCTCACCTTCTTCAGCACCGCCTGCATCTGGCTGCTGGCCGAAGCGGAATTCCTCGCCATCGCCCTGATCGTGGTCTACGTGGGCGCGGTGATGGTGCTGTTCCTGTTCGTGGTGATGATGCTGGACATCAAGCAGGAACACGTACGCGAGGGTTTCATCAAATACCTGCCGGTCGGCATCATCGTGGCCCTGGTCATGCTGGGCGAAATGCTCGCGCTGATCGGCGTGCGTGCGATGCACCAGGCCGTGATGGGCGCCGATCCGGCCACCGTGGCTGGCATGTCCAACACCGCCTGGCTGGGCACTGCGCTCTACACGCAGTTCCTGCTGCCGTTCGAAGTGGCCGCACYGATCCTCACCGTGGGTGTGGTGGCTGCCGTGGTATTGACCCTGCGCCAGCGCACCGGTGTGCGTCACCAGCAGGCCTCGCAGCAGGTTCGCGTCAACCCGCGTGACCGCGTCCGCGTGGTGAAGATGGCCGCGGAAGTTCCCGTCGCGCCCCAGCCGGCACCGGGCAAGGAGACCACCCCATGATCACGCTTTCGCACTTCATCGTGCTCGGCGCCGTGCTGTTCTGCATCGCGCTGGCCAGTCTCTTCATCAACCGCAAGAACGTCATCGTGTTGCTGATGTCGATCGAGCTGATGCTGCTGGCGGTGAACATCAACTTCGTCGCGTTCTCCCGTTTCCTGGGCGACGTGGCGGGGCAGGTGTTCGTGTTCTTCATCCTCACCGTGGCTGCGGCGGAAACCGCCATCGGCCTGGCGATCCTGGTCCTGCTGTTCCGCAACCGCAGCACCATCAATGTCGCCGAAATCGACAGCATGAAGGGCTGACCCGATGGAATTGTCTACCTCCATTCTGCTGACCATCGCCCTGGCACCGCTCGTCGGCTGCCTGCTGGCGGGCTTCTTTGGTCGCTTCATCGGTCGCGCCGGTTCGCACAGCGTGACCATCCTGGGCGTGGCGATCGCCTGCGGCCTGTCGTTCTACGTGCTGTACCAGCTCACTACGGGCGGCGCGCCGATCTATAACCAGAACATCTACACCTGGTTCGAGATCGGCAACTACAGCGCCCACGTCGGCTTCATGATCGATCGCCTGACCGCCATGATGATGGTGGTGGTGACCTTCGTGTCGCTGMTGGTGCACATCTACACCATCGGCTACATGGCCGACGACCCGGGTTACCAGCGCTTCTTCAGCTACATCTCGCTGTTCACCTTCTCGATGTTGATGCTCGTGATGAGCAACAACTTCATGCAGCTGTTCTTCGGCTGGGAAGCGGTAGGCCTGGTGTCGTACCTGCTGATCGGCTTCTGGTACAAGCGCCCGACGGCGATCTTCGCCAACCTCAAGGCGTTCCTGGTCAACCGCGTGGGCGACTTCGGCTTCCTGCTCGGCATCGCCGGCGTGCTGTATTTCCTGGGCACGCTGGACTACACCACGGCGTTTGCCGCGGCGCCGGGCCTGGTGGGCAAGACCCTGCAGATCACCCAGAACACGCATTGGGATGCCGCCACCGTCATCTGCATCTGCCTGTTYATCGGCGCGATGGGCAAGTCSGCCCAGKTSCCGCTGCACGTGTGGCTGCCSGAYTCGATGGAAGGYCCSACCCCGATCTCSGCRCTGATYCACGCCGCSACCATGGTGACSGCCGGCATYTTCATGGTGGCGCGCATGTCGCCCATCTTCGAACTGTCGGAAACCGCACTCAGCTTCGTGATGATCATCGGCGCCACCGGTGCGCTGTTCACCGGCCTGATCGGCATCGTGCAGAACGACATCAAGCGCGTCGTGGCGTACTCCACGCTGTCGCAGCTGGGCTATATGACGGTGGCGCTGGGCGTGTCGGCCTATGCCGGCGCCGTGTTCCACCTGATGACGCATGCCTTCTTCAAGGCGCTGCTGTTCCTGGGTGCCGGCTCGGTGATCATCGCCATGCACCATGAGCAGGACATGCGCTACATGGGCGGCCTGCGCAAGTACATGCCGATCACCTGGATCACCATGTGGATTGGTTCGCTGGCGCTGTGCGGCGTGCCGTTCTTCGCGGGCTTCTATTCCAAGGACGCGATCATCGAAGCGGTGGGCGAGTCGCATCGCTGGGGTGCCACCTACGCTTACTTCTGCGTGATGGCCGGCGCCTTCGTGACCGCGCTGTACACCTTCCGCCAGATGTACCTGACCTTCCACGGCAAGGAACGCTTCGTGGTGGTGCACGATCATGGCCACGGTCATGATCACGCTCACGGCCACGACGAGCACGCCGCGCACGACGAGCACCATCATGTCTCGCACAAGGATGACCACGGTCATCACGAGCAGGGCATCATGCACGAGACGCCGAAGGAGTCGCCGTGGGTGGTGTSGSTGCCGCTGATCCTGCTGGCGATCCCGTCGATCATCGTGGGTTTCATCGCCATCCAGCCGCTGCTTTTTGGCGAGTGGTTCGGTTCGGCCATCCACGTCAATGAGGCGAACAACGTCCTGGGCGAGCTGGCCAAGGAGTTCCACGGTTCGCTGGGCATGGCGCTGCACGGCTTCACGCAGTTGCCGTTCCTGCTGGTGCTGACCGCGTTTGCGATCCAGACCTACATCTACCTGTTCAACCCGTCCGTAGCCGATCGCATCAAGAACGCGCTCAAACCGATCTATAACCTGCTCAACCACAAGTACTGGTTCGACGCGGTGTACTTCATCGTCTTCGCACGCGGCGGTATGGCGCTGGGTCGTGCCCTGTGGAAGGGCGGCGATGCGGCGGTTATCGACGGCGTGCTGGTCAATGGTTCGGCGGGTCTGGTCGACCGTATTGCAGGTGGTATGCGTCGCCTGCAGTCCGGCTATCTCTATCACTACGCCTTCGCGATGATTCTCGGCCTTATCCTGCTGCTTGGCGGGTATTGGCTGGTCGGGCAATAAGGGAACCTGCTCCATGTTCAATCATTTGCTCAGCCTGCTGATCTGGCTCCCCGTGGTGGGTGCCATCCCGGTGTTGCTCGCCGGCTCCGGTCGACCCAACGCCGCGCGTTGGATCGCCCTGGCGGTCGCCGTGCTCACCTTCGTGCTCAGCCTCTACATGCTGCCGATGTACAACGCGGCAGACGCCACCAAGCAGCTTGGCGAAAGCCATGTATGGATCGCCTCGCTGGGCGTCCACTACAACCTGGCGGTCGACGGCATTTCGGTGGCCCTGATCCTGCTGACCAGCTTCGTCGGCATCCTGGTGATCGTGGGCGCGTGGGAGGTCATCCAGACCAATCCGCACCAGTACATGGCCGCCATGCTGGTGCTCGAAGGCCTGATGATCGGCGTGTTCTGCGCCACCGACGCGTTGCTGTTCTACGTGTTCTTCGAGGCCATGCTGATCCCGATGTTCATCCTCATCGGCGTCTGGGGTGGTCCGCGTCGCGTGTACGCCACGCTGAAGTTCTTCATCTACACGTTCTTTGGCTCCATCTTCATGCTGGTGGGCCTGATCTATCTGTACCTGAAGGCCGGCTCGTTCGACCTCGCCACGCTGGCGGCGCTGCCGCTCAGCATGAAGGAGCAGACCTGGCTGTTCTTCGCGTTCCTGATCGCGTTTGCCGTGAAGGTGCCGATGGTGCCGGTGCATACGTGGTTGCCGGACGCCCACGTGGAAGCGCCGACCGGTGGTTCGGTGGTGCTGGCCGCGGTGATGCTGAAGATCGGTGGCTACGGCTTCCTGCGCTTCTCGCTGCCGATCACGCCGGACGCCGCCGATGCGTATGCCTGGGTGGTGATTGGCCTCAGCCTGATCGCGGTGGTCTACATCGGCTATATCGCGCTGGTGCAGGAGGACATGAAGAAGCTGGTGGCGTATTCGTCCGTGGCGCACATGGGCTTCGTCACGCTGGGCATCTTCATCGCCTTCATGCTGGTGCGCGGCAGCAACAACCTCGATGCCGCCAAGCTGGGCATGCAGGGTGCGATGGTGCAGATGATTTCGCACGGCTTCGTCTCGGGCGCGATGTTCTCGTGCATCGGCGTGCTGTACGACCGCATGCATACGCGCCAGATCAAGGATTACGGCGGCGTCATCAACGTGATGCCGTGGTTTGGCTTCTTCTACGTGGTGTTCGCCATGGCCAACAGCGGCCTGCCGGGTACCAGCGGTTTCGTGGGCGAATTCCAGGTGATCCTGGCCAGCTTCCAGGCCAATCCGCTGATCGCGTTCTTTGCCGCGTTCACCCTGATCATCGGCGCCGCCTACACGCTGTACATGGTCAAGCGCGTGCTGTGGGGTGACATCACCAATCCGCATGTGGCGGAGATGAAGGACCTCAACGGACGCGAATGGTTTGTACTGGGCGCGTTCGCCGCAGCCGTGTTCGCCCTGGGCATCTGGCCGCAGCCGCTGATCCATCTGATGGATTCGTCGGTCACGCAGCTGGTGACCCAGCTTGGCAACCACAAGATCTAAGCAGGACTGATCATGCCGAATTTCAATGACATACTGATCCTGTTGCCGGAGTTCTATCTGGTGGCGGCAGCGTGTTTGCTGCTATTGCTGGATGCCTTCATGAAGCCCGAGCAGCGCCCGGTGCTGCACTGGCTGTCGATTGCCGTGCTGCTGGTGGCCATCTACCTGGTGGTCGCCGGCCAGCCCAGCCAGGCGGTCACCGCGTTCAACGGGATGTTCATCCGCGACGGCGTCTCGGAGATCCTAAAGGTCTTCTCGCTGCTCACCACCGTCCTGGTGTTCTTCTACGCCAAGCCCTATCTGCAGGACCGCAAGCTGTTCGTGGGCGAGTTCTACACGCTGACCATCTTCGCAGTGATCGGCATCATGCTGCTGGTCTCGGCCGGCAACCTGATCATGGTGTACCTGGGCCTGGAACTGCTTACGCTGTCGTCGTACGCGCTGGTCGCACTCAACCGTGATTCGCGCCTGTCCTCGGAAGCGGCCATCAAGTACTTCGTGCTGGGCGCACTGGCCTCGGGCATGCTGCTGTACGGCATGTCCATGGTCTACGGTGCCACCGGCACGCTCGACCTCGTGCGCCTGCACATGGCCGCCGGCCACACGGGCATGCCGCATCTGCTGGTGTTCGGCCTGATCTTCATGATCGTGGGTATCGGCTTCAAGCTCGGTGCCGCGCCGTTCCACATGTGGATCCCGGATGTGTACCAGGGTTCGCCGACCGCGGTGACCGTCTTCATCGGTTCCGCGCAGAAGCTCGCGGCGTTCGGTATGGCCTACCGTTTGCTGGCGTCGGGCCTGGGCGACCTGTCCCAGCATTGGCAGCTGATGCTGGCGTGCCTGGCGGTGCTGTCGCTGGCGATCGGCAACATCGTTGCCATCGTGCAGACCAACCTCAAGCGCCTGCTGGCCTACTCGACCATCTCGCACATGGGTTACCTGCTGGTCGGCCTGGTCAATGCCGGTCCGGAAGGCTATGCCTCGTCGCTGTTCTATGCGATCAGCTTTGCGATCACCAGCGCCGCAGCGTTCGGCATGATCCTGGCG
>NZ_JBFTRY010000037.1:0-23749 GCF_056399745.1 Dyella sp. 01N36 | reverse complement strand
GTATGACGCGGCGGGCGGGTGGAGGAAAGCCCGAAGGGTGGCCGCATGGATGCGGCCAGTTTTTCGACAGGACAGGGATGTCCTGTCGAAAAACCCCGTAACCCGACCGCGCACCTGGAGGGCCAACGGCCCGGAAGGCGCGTCATCCGGGGGGCCCTTTCTTTTGGTTACTTTTCTTTGGGCAAGCAAAGAAAAGTAACCCGGCCTCCGGCAGGAGGACGGAAGCCCGCGGCAGGCGAGCCAGATGGCGAAATCGTGACGACCCAGCGCGTAGTCAGTGAGTGACCAGCCGTTCGGTTATCGAGAAGCGCCTCGCGCCATCGCAGTAATGGCGAGCAAAAAGAAGACAGGGGCGATTCCGCACCGCGAGGCAAGGTTGGCCCCTCACCCCAACCCTCTCCCCGCGGGGGAGAGGGAGCAACGCTCAGGCAGCCGTCACCCGCAACCTCCAAACCGCCACCCCCATCCCCACCAACGCCACCCCAAACCACATCGCCCCCACCGCCATATCCGTCCCCAGCCACATCACACAAGCCACCGCGGAAATCAGCAGCGCACCGCTGCCGACCGCGAGCAAGGCATCGTGATGCGTGCGGGGACGCTCGGGGAGCAACAGCAGCGCGCCCAGCATCGCCAGCAGCAATCCGCCGATCCGGCGTGCCCATACGAACGACGGTGGCGCAGGAACATCGGGAACCACGTCGACCAGCGATCGCTCGCCGATCTGCACGTCGAAACCCTTGCCGTCAGTGGCGCTGGCCGAGGGAACCAGCTGATCGCCATCGATCTGGGCGAACACCGTGACCACCTGCGCCGGCACCGCCTCCCAGCTGACGCGCAAATCGCCCAGCTGCGGATGATCGGGATGCTCGCTGGTGGTGAAGTAGTTGCCGTTAAGCGCAAAGCTCGCCGCCAGATTCGTCGGCAACGTCTTGATGTTCGGCTCGATCAGCTCGCCGCCAAGCAGCGCATGCAGCAGCGGTGCGGACAGCACATAGTTGCCCACGCGGGCCTGGCCGGCATCGAACTGCCTGCCTTCGATCGGAAAGCGTTCGGGATTCACATGGCCCGAGGTCTGCGCAAAACGCCGCGAGTCGACCGGACGATCGACCCAGTCCTGTTCGTAGTGCACGTCGCCGCCCATGCGCAGCTCGCGCCACTGGAACATCTCGACGTGCCGAATCAGCACCGGCGCATGCGCGCGTTGTCCGAACTCGGAATCAGAGGGCTCCTCGATCACGCGCACGGCGCCGCTGACGCGCACCAGGTTGCCGTGATGAACTGCGGTCGACGAATCGCCGCCGCCAAGGTCGAAAATTTGTCCGCCGTGGCGATCGGAGGCATGGCGATTGTCGAGCAGCCCCTGCTCGGTCATCGCGACCAGACCCGCACCCGCCAACAAAAGCAGCACACCCAAAACGCGTCGCAACCAAGGCTGCATGGTGATCCCCTCCCCCTGTGGACGACTGGTCAGGCCGCCTGTCCCCGCATCGCTACTTGTTCGTCAGCCGTACCGTAACGGCCCCGCTCGTCCCGCACCACCCGCGCCACGGCACAGTCGTGGTCGTGGGTGAAAAACAGGCGGACGTCGCGGGCCAACTTGTCGTCCAGAAACGCGCGCTTCTCTTCGATCAATTTTTCCGGATAGCGGTCGTAGCCCATCGTAATAGGCAGGTGCACCCAAAAGCGCCCCGGGATGAGATCGGCGCAGAACACCACGCCGGCCACTTCCGCCAGCATCAGTCCAGGCGTGTGGCCGTCCGAATAGCTGAATCGCACAGCCTGACCCAGTGCCTTGGAATGCTCGCGTTCGACCAGCTCCAGACGACCGCTTGCCTCTAGCAGCGGCTGCAACTCCGGCACGAACGAGGCACGATCGCGCGCATGCGGTTGCAGCGCGCGGCGCCAATGCTCGGCGCCGACGATGTAGGTGGCGTTGGGAAACAGCAGACGCGGCGACTGCCCCTCTTCCCACGCAGCAAGCAAGCCGCCAGCGTGGTCGAAGTGCAGATGCGACAACACCACGGCGTCGATGTCTTCGTGCGTGAGCCCGGCTTCCGCCAATGAATCGAGCAGCACATGACGCTCTTCCACCACACCGTAGCGCTCGCGCAACGCAGGCTCGAAGAACGCACCGATGCCGGTTTCGAACAGCACGTTCTTGCCGTCGAGGTCTTTCACCAGCAGGCAGCGACACGCAAGCGGAATGCGGTTTTCCGCGTCGGGCTTGATCCAGCGCGACCACAGCGCCTTCGGCGCATTGCCGAACATGGCGCCGCCATCAAGCTGCTGCGAATTGCCGGTGATAGACCACAGTTCCATCGTTACTGCACCTTGCCCAGACCCGACTCGCGGCGCGGATCGCTGGCCGCATCGAGCTTGTTGGTCTTCAGATCCCAGGTGACCACGTTCATGTAACCCCAGGGGCTGCGTTCCTTCAGTTCATGGCCCATCTGCCTGAGCGCGTCGGCGGTGGCCGGATCGAAGGTGCCCGGCTCCACGTCCACGCGATCGGGCATGTACTGGTGGTGGTAGCGCTTCTGCGCAGCGATGCCTTCGGCGTTCTTGCCGTCCATGAAGGCGAGTATGCCTTCCAGCACCTGGGTGATGATGGTCGAACCGCCCGGCGAACCGATCACGCCGACGCGATCGGCGCCGAACACGATGCTCGGCGTCATCGACGACAGCATGCGCTTGCCCGGTGCCGGCGCATTCGCTTCGCTGCCGAGCAGGCCGTAGACGTTGGGCTTGTTGGGTACCAGCGCGAAGTCGTCCATCTCGTCGTTGAGCAGCACGCCGGTGCCGGCGGCAACGAAGGTGGAACCCATGGTGTAGTTCACCGTCGAGGTGATCGAGGCGATATTGCCGTCCTTGTCGATCACCGAGAAATGCGTGGTGTGCATGCCCGGATCCACACCGGTGCTACCCGGCAGCATCGACGAGGGCGTGGCCTTGTCGGGCAGGATGGTCATGCGCAGACCCGCCGCGTAATAAGGCGACAACAGCATGTCCAGCGGCATCTTCACGAAGTCCGGGTCGCCCAGATAGTCGTTATGGTCCCGGAACGCGCGACGCATGGCTTCGATCACCAGATGCGTGCGATGGGCCTCATCGAGCTTGCTCAGGTCGTAGCCGGAGAGGATGTTGAGGATCTCCGCCACTGCCACGCCACCCGACGAGGACGGCGGCGCCGTGACCACGCGATAGCCGCGATAGTCCACCGTGATCGGCGTGCGTTCCTTCACCTGGTAACTCTCCAGGTCTTTAGCCGTCCAGTTGCCACCGGCGGCACGCACGGCGTCGACCAGCTTCTTGCCGATCTCGCCGCGATAGAAACCATCGGCACCCTGCTCGCCCAGCACTTCCAGCGTGCGGGCCTGGTCCGGATCGCGCCATGCCTGACCGGCGACGGGCGGCTTGCCGTTCGGCAGGTACTTGGCCACTGACGCAGGCCAGCGCTGGATGTCCTGCTGGCGTTCGCTGATCGCATTGATCAGGCGGGCATCGGGCTGGAAGCCGTCGCGGGCCAGGCGGATGGCCGGCGCCAGCGAGTCCTTCAGCGGCAGCTTGCCGTAGTGCTTGGCCAGCCACGCGAGGCCGGCGGGCTCGCCGGGAATGCCAGCGGAAAGCGGCCCGTTCAAGGCGGTGTCGCGATTGGGCGAACCGTCCTTGTTGAGATAGTCCTTGGTGTTCACCGCTGCCGGCGCGGTTTCGCGCGCATCGATGAAGATGTCCTTGCCGTCCGAGGCGCGATGCAGCACCGCCATGAAACCGCCGCCGATGCCCGAGCTTTCCGGTTCGACGATGGAAAGCGTGGAGGCCACCGCGATGGCCGCGTCGAACGCATTGCCGCCCTTGGCCAGCACTTCGAGGCCGGCGTCAGTGGCGTGGAAATTCGCGCTGGCGATGCCGGCGTGGCCGGGACGCTGCGTGATGACGTGCGCGGGAGCGGTGGTGGCGGGAGCAACGGCGGGGCGGCTGTCGGCGTACGCAACGCTGGAGGAAACAAGCAGGGCCAGCAGCGTCACGCGCCAGTTCAACGGGTGCTTCATGCGTCGTCCTTTGGGGATACATGGCCCGATGGTGCCGCGCTATCGCCTTGCGCCATCAGGAAACGGTACTTGAGGTCGAGCTGATCGTGGGTTTCGGTGTGCTCGGGGTCGACGATGATGCACTCGACCGGGCACACATCCACGCATTGCGGTTCGTCGTAGTGACCGATGCACTCCGTGCACAGCGACGGATCGATCACGTAGTACTCCTCGCCCAGCGAGATCGCCTTGTTCGGACAAACCGGTTCGCAGACGTCGCAATTGACGCAGGTATCGAGGATTTTCAGGGACATTCGCTGAGTTTACATGGTGGGCGCGGATGGTGCGCCGCAAGATCCGGCGGTTGGAACCATCAAGATGGATGCGCACTGGAAAAACAAAAGCCCGCGGCACTTTCGCACCGCGGGCTTCGAAACCGCTCCGGAATCCGGAACTTACATGTTCACGTAACGGATGGTGGCGCCGGTCGGCTGCAGCGCCGAGGTCACCTTGTCCTTGTCACCGGCGTCGCCGATCACCAGCACGATCACGTCCTTGAAGGAGCCGGCCTTGGCGTCCTTGAAGGCATCGGTCACGAACTGCGAGGTCTTGGACGAATCGGGACCGGCGAACACCAGCATATTGCCCGGCAGCACGCCGCGGGCCACGGTGTCCTGCACCTGCTCGAGCTGGCGCTGGCGCAGCGCGTTGGCGTCTTCGGTATCGCCGCCCGGCACCAGGTACGGGAACGGACGGTCGGCCGTCATGCCCTGCATGTTCTTCTGGACGATCTGGCCGAGGTAGGCGTTCCACGCCTTGGAATCGTTCGGATCGGTCGGCTTGGTAACGGCGGCGACCTGCTCGGTCGGCTGCTGGGCGGACTCGTCCTGCTGGCTGCAGGCGGTGATGCCGGTGATCGCGATGGCGGCGAGAAGAGCGTACTTGTACATGGTGGTCACCCTGGAATGATGAAATCTGGTCATGGGATCCGTTGGATAACCGACCTTTCGGCCGTCATGCGACAGAGCCTTGTTGGACCGGGGGAATCAACCGGTTTCTTGGCAGCCGTGCCACCAGCAAAACCTTGCCTACCCCTGATCCGCGGCGAGCGACTGTCCTGTCCGCAGGATGCGGGCGAGGATACACGACGATGCCCGCTCCGGACACCGTCAGACGTGTTGCACTGCGGGTTTACGGGGTGCTCAGTCGTCCGAGGCCGCGCGGTCCCGGTGCCAGCGCTGGCGCATCGCCTGCTGCACGGCGGGGTGCACGAAACCGGAGATATCGCCGCCCAGACGGCCGATCTCGCGCACCAGGGTCGAGGAGATGAAGCTGTACTGCTCGGCCGGCGTAAGAAACAGCGTCTCGGCCTGGGGAATGAGGTGGCGGTTCATGCTGGCGAGCTGGAATTCGTATTCGAAATCCGAGACGGCGCGCAGGCCGCGGATGATCACGCCAGCGCCCACTTCCTCGACAAAATGCGCCAACAGGCCATCGAAGCCGCGCACTTCCACGTTCCTCAGGTCGGCCAGCGCCAGTCGCGCCAGGGCGATGCGCTCGTTGAGGCTGAAGCCCGGCCCCCGGCCCTTGTTGGGGCTGTCGGCCACCGCCACGATGATGCGCTCGAACAGCGGCGCAGCACGGGCCACCAGGTCGGCATGGCCGTTGGTGATGGGATCGAAGGTGCCCGGGTAAACGGCGAGGCGCTGGTTGACCGGCAGCTTGTTCACGTGACGAGTCACCGTCAGCAGAGGGGCGGCTAGCTTAGGCCCGTTCGAGGCATCCGCCTAGCCTGTTTCCTAAACCCGGAAATCCATGGGCCCAAGCCACCCACAGGCCTGCCTCACCCTTGTAGGAGCGCACCTTGTGCGCGACCGCAGCGCCGCGGTCTACCCGCTCCGCCGGCTCGTCGCGCAGAAGATGCGTCAAACCCCGCGTCGATAAAGCGTGTAGCGCACGTCGCCCGCCGTACCCTGCCGGTGCACGGTCCAGTTGGCCGGAGCCACCGGCTCCGCTTGCCGAGGCGACTCCAGATAAATCCACGCCGACGCCGTCAGCCACCCACCCTGCTCCAGCTGCCGGGTCAACGGCGTCCACAGATCGAGGCCAAACGGCGGGTCGAGAAACACCACCCCAAACGGCTGCCCAGCGCCCTGCAGATAGACTTGCGCGTCGATCGCGGCGACCTGCCCACCGCTGGCCTTCAGGCGCGCCAGATTGTCCCGCAGCGCCTGGGCGGCCCGTGCATCACGCTCGACAAACTGCACGCCAGCCGCGCCACGCGACAGCGCCTCCACGCCCAGCGCCCCGGTCCCAGCGCACAAATCCAGGCAGCGTGCCCCGTCGATCACCGGCGCCAGCCAGTTGAACAAGGTCTCGCGCACGCGCTCCGGCGTGGGGCGCAGGCCGGGCAGATCGGGCACATCGAGGCGTGAATTGCGCAACTGTCCGCCAATGATGCGGATGCGCCCGCTCGCGCCCTTCATGGGCGCCATGGCTCAGCGGTGAGTTTGGAAGGGGGTGGTAGCATGCGGGCCATTGTCTTTGAATCCCTGCCGCAATGCTCAAGTTCTGGAAGAAGAAACCCGCTGACGCCGCACCGGGCCAGTCGACCGCGCCTGCGGACGAGATCGCTCCGGCAGCCGGCTTTGCGCACGACACGGATGCCGTCTCGCTCGACCACGCCAGTCCCACCCTGGACGAAGCGCTGGCCGAAACGCCGCCCGCACCCGATGCGCCCGCCGAAGACGTCGCCAGCGAACTTGCCGCCGTCGTCGAAGCCGCTGCCGCTCCGGCCAAGCGCAGCTGGCGCGAACGCCTTTCCGGCAGCGGGTTCGCACGCAGCCTCACTTCCCTCTTCATCCGTCATCCCAAGCTGGACGACGACCTGCTGGACGAGCTGGAAACCACGCTCATCACCGCCGACGTCGGCGTCGAAGCGAGCACGACCCTGGTGGAGGATCTGCGCAAGCGCATGCATAAGCGCGAGTTCGCCGATGCCAGTGCGCTGCTTGCCGCGCTGCGCCAGTCGCTGATTGCGATGCTGCGTCCGGTCGAACAGCCACTGGAAGTCGGCGGCCTCAAGCCGTACGTGATCCTCACCGTAGGCATCAACGGCGTCGGCAAGACCACCACCATCGGCAAGCTCGCGCGTCGTTATCGCGACGAGGGTCGCCAGGTGATGCTCGCCGCCGGCGACACCTTCCGCGCCGCCGCCGTGGAACAGCTCAGGACCTGGGGCGAACGCAACAAGGTGCCGGTGATTTCGCAGGGCCAGGACGCCGACGCCGCCAGTGTGATCTTCGATGCACTGCAGGCCGCGCGCTCGCGCAATGCCGATGTGCTGATCGCCGACACCGCAGGCCGTCTGCACACACAGGGCGGCCTCATGGACGAGCTGGGCAAGATTGCCCGCGTGCTCAAGAAAATCGACACCGAGGCGCCGCACGAAGTGCTGATGGTGATCGATGGCACCACCGGCCAGAACGCCGTGAGCCAGGTGCGCCAGTTCCGCCAGATCGTCGGCGTCAGCGGCCTGGTGGTGACCAAGCTCGATGGCACCGCCAAGGGCGGCGTGGTGTTCGCGCTGGCGCGTGAATTCGGCCTGCCCATCCGCTACGTGGGCCTGGGCGAAACCGCCACCGATCTGCGCGTGTTCGATGCCGAGGCTTATGTCGACGGCCTGCTTCCCGCCAGCCTGGGTCAAGGCTGAGGAGCGCTGACGGGTGCCGCGCTGGCTCCGCCTCGCCCTCATCGTGATCAGCAGCGCGACGCTGCTGTTGGTGGCCGTCGCGCTGATCGCGGTACACGTGCTGCTGCAACCCGAACGCATCACCGCGATGCTGCAGCAACAAGCGCAGGACGCCGGCCTTGAGCTGAGTCTCGCAAGCCCCGCCACGCCAGCGCTGTTCCCGCGTCCCGCGCTCGAGCTCGAAGGCATCACGCTCACCGCGCGCAACGCCAACATGCCCATCCTGCTGGCGGCGCGCGGCACGCTCGCGCTGCCGTGGCGCACGCTGCTGCACGGCGAAACCGTGATTTCGCAGATGCAGATCGACTCGCCGCGCGTCGACCTCGATGCCTTGCAATCATGGCTGGACGACCTGCCCTCCGGACCGTCCGCGGTGCCTGCGGCGATACCGAGCATCGATGCCGGCGTGCATATCACGCGCGGCAGCCTGGTGCGCGGCAACCAGCTGTTGCTCGGCGATGTGGAGCTCGATGCGGGCCGCCTCGCCGCCAATCATGCGTTTCCGCTCACGATCACGGCGAAGGATGCGCAGGGCATTCCCACCCAGTTGCGGCTATCGGTAACACCCAGCATCAAGAACGGCTCGCTGCTGCTGCAGAACATCGCGCTGTACGTGGCGCACAGCACCACGCTCACCCTGCACCTCACGGGTGACGCACGTTGGCGCGGTGCCGCCGATGCATCCGCGCAACTGACCGGCAAGCTAGACCACGCCAATGCGGGTGAATACGACGCAGTGATCCAACTGACGCCCGCCGACCAGAGCGATCCACTGATGCTAGCGCTGAAGCTGGATGGTCCAGACAATCACGCCGACCTGCATATCCCGCCTTTGGCTCTGGCCAGCTGGTGGTCGCAGCTCGATCACGACGACGGTCCGCGACTCACCGTGCCGCCCGGCAACGGACATGCGGAAGTGGCCAGCATCGAGGCCGGCGACATCAGCGTGGAAGGCCTCACCATCCAGGCAGGCACCGATGTGCCTGCTCCTGCGGCAAGCACAGCGACACCGCCCAAACCGGCAGCAGCGAAACCCGCGCCGCCCAAGCCCACGCGCAAGTCGCCATGAATCCATTTGCTGCTGCACTGCTGGCCTGGTTCGACGAACACGGCCGCAAGGATCTGCCCTGGCAGCATCCTCGCGACGCTTATCGCGTGTGGCTGTCGGAGGTCATGCTGCAGCAGACGCAGGTGGTCACGGTCATTCCGTACTTCCAGCGTTTTGTTGCCGCGCTGCCGACGCTGCGCGATCTTGCCGCTGCCGAAGAAGATACCGTGCTCGCGCTATGGTCCGGCCTTGGCTACTACCGTCGAGCACGCTTCCTGCAACGCGCCGCGCAGATCTGCGTGGAGAAGCACCAAGGCGAATTGCCGCGCGATTTCGATGCACTGGCTGATCTACCGGGCATCGGCCGCTCCACCGCGGGCGCGATCCTCGCGCAGGCTCATGGACTGCGTTTTGCCATCCTCGATGGCAACGTCAAACGCGTGCTCACGCGGTATCTGGGCATCCACGGGCATCCAGGCCAAAGCGCCATCGAAAAGACGCTCTGGCAACACGCCGATGCATTGACCCCAGCCCAGCGCACCGCCGACTACACACAAGCGATCATGGATCTTGGCGCCACCGTGTGCGTGCGCTCCAAGCCGCTGTGCGATCAGTGCCCGCTTGCAGCGGACTGTGTCGCCAAGCGTGACCATCTCACCGCGCAACTGCCCAGCGCCAAACCCACCAAAGCGATACCCACGCGCGACACGGTGATGCTGATCCTGCGCGACGCCGCTGGACGCGTATTGCTCGAACGCCGCGGCGCGCAAGGTGTGTGGTCCGGTTTGTGGAGTCTTCCCGAAGCAAGCGATCACGATCACGCGTGGCGCACCGCCGAGTCCCTGGCGCGGATCGACGATGCGCATGCGCTGCCACCATTCGTGCATGTTTTCAGCCACTATCGGCTCAAGGTCGAGCCGCTATTGTTCGACGAGGCGACGGCGCTTCAGCGCATCGCCGATAATGCCAGCCTGCGCTGGTGCGATCCCGGCGAGCGAGCGGCCCTCGGCCTGCCCGCTCCGGTGCGCACCCTGCTGCAGAACCTTTGAATCACTACCGATGAGTCACATCGCATGACCCGTATCGTTCACTGCGCCAAGCTCGGCCGCGAGGCCGAAGGCCTGGATTTCGCACCCTGGCCCGGCCCGCTGGGCCAACGCATTTATGCGGAGATTTCCAAGGAAGCCTGGCAACAATGGCTGGCCCACCAGACCATGCTGCTCAACGAATACCGCCTCAATCCGCTCGATCCCAAGTCACGCCAGTTCCTGAGCGCCGAAATGGAAAAATTCCTGTTCGGCGGCGACGTGAAGCAGCCTGAAGGCTACGTCGCCCCGCCCACAGAGTCTTGACGAGCCGCCCTGCTTCGGATTTAATGCACGGCTCCACGCGGCGTCTTCGACGCACGCTGGCATGGCCGGGTAGCTCAGTTGGTAGAGCAGGGGATTGAAAATCCYCGTGTCGGCGGTTCGATTCCGTCCCCGGCCACCATGATTTCAAGGGCTTGCAGCAATGCAGGCCCTTTTCTTTTGTCTCGTCGTCGAACTCGCCTGCCGCTAGCGCCCGCCTCGCTCAGGCAAGAGCTGCATCTCGCGCAAGCCCCCAATCCCAGGTTCATTCGTTAGTTTTATGCGTCGTGATTTTCGTCATGGTGAATCTCCTCATGACCGCGATACACGCAACGGCACGAGCGCTTGATTTCGGCAACTGACTGGATCGGTGCCGCCCTCCCCGTCGATCTCGGACCTCACCTTCAGACTGTTCCGACAGACCGCCTTCGGAGGGATTGCCATCCTGCTGCCGGCGACACCGCAAGCATCTTTGTACCCACCAGCCTCCCGAGCGATACGGACGACGCATGCTCGATCCGCTCGTGACTGCTGCAGAGACAAGGCCTGTTGAGCGGAGATGGCAACGACCTGGATGGATCTCACGTTGCAGATGAAGCTAAAAGGGACGCCCATGCACACAGCAAGTCGAGTTCGCACCGCCGCGTTCTTCTTGACAGCATTTATCACGCTCGGCGCATTCGCTCAGAAAACCTCGCCGCCCGCGACACCGGGCTCTGCCGTGACGCTGTCGCCCGTGGCGGTTTCCGGTGTTTTGCCAGGTCCTCCGCTGTGGAAGGTCAGCAAAGACGGCCACGTGATGTGGATACTTGGAATCACCTCACCGCTACCCAGAGGCGTGCAATGGGAGTCGCCCAGGGTCGAGCATCTCATTGCCTCTTCCCAACAGGTACTCAAGCCGCCAGGCCTGGAAATCGGGGCGCAAATCGGGCTTTGGGGCCGACTGCTTCTGATTCCCTCCATGATCGGACTGAAGAAACTCCCGGATGGCAAAATGTTGCAGCAGGTGCTATCCCCTGACCTGTACAGCCGCTGGCAAGTCCAAAAGATCAGATACCTTGGCCATGGCTCAGGTGTCGAACGTCTGCGACCGACTTTTGGGGGTCAGAAGTTGTACAGCGCCGCCCTCCTTCAATCCGGGCTCATCGACAACCACAAGGTGGAAGCTGCCATCTATTACGCCGCGGATCGGGCCAAGGTACCGGTAACCGACACTTCCTATGTCATGGTGCTGGATGATCCGCATCGCGCCGCGAAACAGTTCAAGCAAGTAGCAATGAATGACCAGCAATGCCTCAGCGGAATCCTGAGTGCCATCGAGCAGGATTTCCCGCAAGCCTCCGAACTGGGACACGCGTGGGCGACCGGCGACATGGAGACCTTGACGAAAATCTTGTCGGCCAAGCAACAGGACGATTGTCTTTCAGCCATAGGCAGCACGGACTTTGGCAAGGAGATAGGGATGAACGATATCTCCGCCCGTATCCGACAAGCATGGATCAAGGCAGCCGAGGCCGCCCTCGCGCAGAACTCTCAATCGTTGGCGGTGCTTCCGATGAATCGGATTTTGACTGGCGACGGCTATTTGAAGGAGCTCCAAAAGGACGGCTATACCGTGCAATCACCCGATGCTCTGATCGGAGCGAATCCTGATAATTGAGCTCAACAGAGGAAGCATCCTGAAAGAGCGGAGGATGGTCCCGGTGACGACGTGCCTTCTAGCAGCAATCGCAGAGGACTTCCTCCGCGAGAACGGTTACCGCTTGAGTCGCGCCGCCAGGGAAATCGTTAGCAGAACGCAGATTTCCGGTGCAGTCCCGGAAAAATGTGATCCACATCACATTTTTCCGGGACCACCCTGAAAGCCCTTCCCACAAACAAGTCGATCCGACGGCCGGACCAATTGCTTCCTCCGAGCACTGACGCGGCAGCAATCCGGGATACGCGTCCCACCAACCATCAATCACAAGGGCTGGGACAAAGTTGGTGCTACATTCGCCACCGTTGCTCAATGTCTGAGCACATCACCAACAAAGGGGTCCGTTATGTTGAAAGCCCTCTCGCGTCGCGCATGCCTCTTTGGCGTGCTCGCTCTGGCTACGTCTGGAGCTGCCTTCGCCGACCAGCCGCCCGCCACCGGCCTCGGCCAGTCGTGGCCCAATGCGTCCGACGTCAGCAGCAATCCGAACTTCCACGCCTATGTATTCACCATTGGCGGCATCCAGTTCGTGCAGATCAATGATGCGAACGGCAACGTGCTCGGCGCCGTCGGCTCGGCGGGCGGCCAGTTCATCACGCTGCCGATGGGTCGCTTCTCGCAGTTGGTCACCACACCGCAGCAGGGCCCGGCTGTAGCCACCACGGCCACCCCGACCACGGCTCCGGCCACGGTCTACCAGGACACCGCCACGACGGTGACTGCCACGCCGCTGAGCGACGGCACCCTGCAGCTGAAGGCCGCAGCCAGCACCTGCAACCCGGAAGTCTGCAGCACGCACATTCAGTAAAGTGCGGGAAAACCCAGCGATCAGCGGCGTGTCAAATGCCGCTGATCGTGATCGGGTCGAGCATCAGCAGGCTGACCCGGCGGCCATTGGCGATCTGATGTTCGCGGGCATCACCTTCAAAGGTCATGGCGCGATCACGAATTCCCGCCCAGCCCATGCCGCTGGTCGAACGCATCACGCGGGGCAGCAGTTCGTCCCAACGCACCTGCGAAGACGTGTCGGCGGTATCGCGGAAAATGATGCTGATCAGCACCCAGCGACGCCCCAGCTTTTCACCGCAGCGCACGCGAACGATCACTTCGCTGAGGTTGCGCTTGGCGCAGGCATCGGCCACGACCTCGACCACGAGGCGATAGATGGCCAAATGCAGGGTCTGCGATAGCCGACTCAACGGGCCACGCAGGTCACACCAGTAACCCACGCCCGTTTCATCGAGCGCACGCGGTATGGCGCCTTCGCGCAGGGCGGCCGGCAAGCCACGCTCGCGCCACGACACCGGATAAAGGCTGTCGGCGAGGCGGAACAACTGATCCTGTGCCACCAGCGCCTGGCGGTGATAGCTGCGGTCTTCGATGGTCGGCTGCAGGTGGCGCAGGCGCCCCATCATCATCGAGAAGCTGGCCTGCACCGTCTCGCGAATCTGCTCCAGCGCGAGTGACGTCGTGCGTAGCTGCATCTCGCCGATATGCACGTTGCGCTGGGCCAGCGCCAAGGCCATGCGCACATCCATGCGTTCTTGTTCGGCGTGCTGGTGCAAGGCGCCGATGCGTGCGCCCAGCAGCAGCATCGAGGAGATCGCCAAGGCAACGATCGCCTCTGCCTGCATGGTCTGCTGATCGTCGGCGGCTGGCATCAAGGCCATCACGGCCAGGCTCGATGCCGTGCCGCCGATGGCCGCACCCTGCCAGCCATGCCGCATGGCGAGCCACACGATGGGCAGGAACATGGCGACCTGGGCAATCTGTCGGACGCGCGGCGCCTCAAGGCCTATCCACACCAGCAACAACAGCGCGGGCACCACCAGGAAAATGCTGTCGAGCACCGCGCGACTGTCGAGCAGTCGGGTGCCCAGCTGGCGCCAGCCAGCACCACTCAACAGCTGGTATGCGAGCAACACGGTCGGGGTAACCGCCAGAATGCCGAGGTAGTTGCCCAGCACCCACTTGGTCGCCAGCTTATCCACCTGCAGGTGATAGTCCGGCGGCAGCGTGATCGAGTAAATGGTGGCCAGGTTGCATGCGGTCATCACGAAGGACAACACCAGCGCAGCCCCGAGCAGTGACCCCATGTTGAKCGAGCCCCTGGCGGCCAGGACGGGCCAGCGTTCGCGCAGGACGTAGACGAACGGCGCCATGAAAACCAGGCCGGGAATGGTAAACAGCACGGCCCACAGCACACCGTAGTCGCCCACGCACGCAATGCTCGTGGGCAGCAAGGCCAGGGTTTCACCGACGATCAGGGCCGGCCAGTCGCGATAGCGCACCAGCAGAAGCACGGCCAGATGGATGCCGGCACCCAGCACGAAGTGAGTGATGGTGACCTGGCGAGTAAGGGCGATCAACAGCCCATAGGACGCAGCGATGCCAATGCGGCGGAACCACGGATTGGCCCACGGAGCGTCCAGCATTGCATCCCCCTGTCAGTCTTTCCCTCGCCTGCGCCGGGCTTCTGCGCAAGCGGCCGATCACATCGGTTGAGGCGTGAAAGCGCTGTGAAACGCCCCGGCGTTCTAGCCCCCTTATCGTAGCGCAGCCAGTTGTTGCAAATGTGCACCACGTCAAACATTTCAGCATCGAGTCGTGAAAGTCGCGGCAGGTCTTCGACGTGAAATATTGCGCTGCTACCGCAAGGTCCGGCGGGCGATCAACCGCCGACAGCCGAATAGAGGCGGTCCGGCAGATAGCTGCGCACCGAAGCCGCATCCAGGTGGACCAGGTTCTTGGCCACTTCGAGCATGACCCGCCCCTTGGTGGGGCCATCCAGGCGATCCCGCAGCGAGCCCAGGAAGGCCGGCGCGGCGATCAGCATCAAGCCGTCGAAGCGCCCATCGGTGCGGCCTTTGAGCAGGAAGCGGGAGAGTTCCAGCGCAAAATTGCTGGTTTCCTGCTCCACCATGGTGGTGTCGGGCTCTTCTGCGTGGCTGCCGGGACCGGACCGGTCAAAGCCCCGACCAGGCCGATCCGATACAAGATCTTGCTCGTGCAGGCGGGCTTCCGGATGGATGAAGGCATCCAGCTCCTCCAGTGGACCGGTCGGCTGCCTGGCCTGAAACAGCCGGGCAACGCCTCGATTGGCAACCACGATCCAAACCGTCTTGTTCATCACGCGCTCCCAGGGAGTTTCACCAGGAATGCCGGGCGACTGACATCCGCGCACCAGGCGATGGCACCGGGCGCTGTCGACACCGTCGGGGAAGTTTGAGAATCCCCTTCAACGCGTCAAGCCAACGTGAGCCTGACGCTCGGCCGCAGGTCGCTGCGCCAATCAAGGGTGACACGTTGGCTCGCCCGCCTTGCGTCCGAATCACGATGGCCCGGAGAAGGCCCGCGCGCGACTCTCGATGGGAGTCGGCGCCCCCTGGTCATGCCGCCGATGCCTTGTGCAGCGCGATGCGTTCGAAGGGCTCAAAAGCGGCGCCGGGCGAGGACTCCACGCACAAGGTCAGCGCATCGATGCGCGCCGTCGGCAGCATCGATGCGCGCAGCGACAACCAGCGTTGCAGTGCGCGCTCTTCGTCGACGGAAGCAGGTGCCGATAGCGTCATGTGGAAACGGTAGCGTTCAAACACGTAGGGATACCCGTAACGTCCAAGGTAGTGAGTTTCGATGGCATCGAGCCCGGAGGCGCGACGCTGAAAATCGTGTTCCGCCAGCGGCAGTCGCAAGGGCTCGATCGCCTCGATGCAGGCCGCTGCCAGGGCATTCACCGCTTTGCTGTCGCCCAGTGGGCGCAGCGCCGGAAAGCCGGCGAGCCGCGCACAACGCAGCGTCAGGTTGATCGGCGCGTGTGACCGGGCGACGACATGCAGGGCCTGGCGCAATTCAGCCAGGTCGACATCCGGCGACAGCGTGAAAGGGGATCGCAACGTGGCGTGCCAGCCGTAGCGGCGCACGTCGGCCAACAGGGCATTCCAGCGCGTCAACCCGATCCCCGGAATGCCATTGGCAGCCAGCTCGGTGCTCACCCAGTCGCGCCCCAGGGCAGCCAGCGCGCTCGCCGGCGCGGGGCAGAAATAAATGGCGTAACGCATCAGCTGCCGACCAGCGATACCCGCAGCAGCGGTATGCGCCCGAGTCGCTGGGGCCCGCCACGCCATGCATCAGGTGCGCGCGTGCGAGCCATCCTCGCAGCGTCATTGACCTGAAGCGCCCTGCCCTGTCCTCGCTTCACCCGTCCCCCTGCCAGTTCAAAATCCGCTGTCGACAGTCCCGTACCGGCACCATCGACAGGCCGCGCCTGATGGCGCTGCGCCCCCTAGCTAACTAAACCTATGTGACAAGACGGGGAATCGGCGCGAACTGTGGCCGCGCGCCCTCCTGCTCCTCAGCAGTCGACTGCGCGTCGTGCGCGTCGCCCATCCCCTTGCCGCGCGACGGACCAGCACGGCAGCGGCAGAGTTGACCATGAGCGCCGCCCGGGTAACGCGATGGAGTCGGCAGAACGAACGCGCGCATCGGCCGGGCGCGAGCGGGTGGTCGAAGGGCGCCGGCCCCGCCCGGCGACGCGACACCCGGCGCCAAGGCCAGGTGTCACGGCGACCGCCTTCAGCTGATCGGGTGGAACTTGCCCCACGGCGAAAGAATGTCCTTCCAAGGTTCGGACAGGCTCATGTCGCCCACGCCGCCCAGCGCGCTGGCGGTGTCCTTCTGCCAGGTCTGCACGGCATCCTGCAGGCCCTTGGCGAAATGCGCCTGCACGTTGGCGGCGATCTGGTTGGTGACGCTGGCATCGCCCATGCGCTGCTGCAGCTGTCGCCAGAAGGTATCGGCGGGCATGGATGCCAGGGCCGCCCAATCTTGCGCCTTGATCAGTTGCTCTACGCGCGCCTGTTGTTCCGCGATGCCGTCGTCCATCGCCCGGGTGGACAGCTCCAGCCATTTCTTCCAGTTTTCCATCACCAGCTTGTTCACGCGCAACTGAAGCTCGGTGTTGGCTTTGTAGAGGCTCAACGGGAGATCGCTCGGGTTAGCCATGTCATGCCCTCAGTGGGAGATCTTTTGCGGTAGCGCCATCGCCCTCCGGCGGTGGCTTTGCACAGGTGTCGCCATGACACCTCCGGCCACTATGGACCAGCTGCGCGACGGGAGCATGAACCTTCCGGCCTCAACGAAATGTGTGATCGGTACGGCCTTGATCGTCCACATGACGTCGGTGGCAGCAATTCAGCGCGCGGTGCGGATGGGTTCGCTCGTCGTTGTTTTTAGGGGGACCGGTCGCGAAAACCTGCATAAACCTGTAGCTCGACGATGCCGTGCGGACCGCCAAGACACGCTGCGCCAAGGACAACAACGTAGAAGTTCGCGTCGATCCGCGTGCTGGAGGAGTGCTCCCGACAGGCAGGTGCCACGCCGGCGCGAGGCGTCTATCCGCGCACAGCTATCTGCCCGCGTGCATGCCGTGGCGTTCAAGGGCGCGTGTCGAGGGTCAAGGCGGACCACGCGGCCGGCAAGGGCGCCGAACTGCCGCTGGATCTTCAGGTGGGTCGGATGATCGGTACCGACAGGCGTCGATGCGGTCGGTGCCAGTGGCCGCTGGCTGCGCAGCGATAAGCCACTTCTTGAAGACACCAGGTGCGGCGCAAGGGCCGCACCTGGCGAGAATGCTCTAGTGAAACGCTACGCTCAGAGAGCGGCATCCTTGAGCTTCTTCAGCGCGCGGATCTTCAGCTTCACCGTAGCGGGCTTGGCAGCGAACCACTGCTCTTCCTTGGTGAACGGGTTGATGCCCTTGCGCTTGGGCTTGGCCGGCACGTTGACGGCCGTGATCTTCAGCAGGCCCGGCATGGTGAAATGACCGGCACCCTTCTTGTGCACCGAGCCCGTCACCGCGCCTTCGAGCGAGGCCAACACCGCGCGCACGTCCTTGGCAGCCACGCCGCTGGCTTCAACGATGTGAGCCACGAGGCCCGACTTGCCCAGTGCGTCCTTGATCGGCTTGTGAACAACCGCCTTGGCGGCCTTCGGAGCTGCCTTCGGAGCGGCCTTCTTCTTTGCTGCTGCTTTTTGCGCCTTCGCCATACATTTCCCCGTGGTGATCAATAGAGATGGTGTTTGATGCCTCTCGGCATGCGGAATGTATGGCATGCCAGCCCATCACGCCAAGCTGCAAGACGGAAAAATTGCGGTTTTTTTTCGATAATGGCCCGGAAGGGGTGAAGAAAGTCACGATCGGGCACTCGGAAAGGCTGTTTTTTAGGGCTTTTCCTAACCCCTCCCCGCCGCTTGCCGGCGGATTCGCCTCAGGCGGCTATGGACCGGCGGCGCCAGCCATCTCTACTATCGAGCTTCGTCTCCACGCTAGGTGCTGCCCATGAAGCGATTGGCCTTATCCCTGCTCGCCCTGTCTGTGACGTCGGCGCTGTTCGCCGCCGATGCACCGACCACCCCGACGTTCGACCCGCACCGTTTGTCGGACGACGTCAAAACGCTTTCGTCCGATGCCTTCGAAGGCCGCGGCCCCGCTACGGCGGCCGAAACCAAGACCATCGATTACGTGGTTGCCCAGTTCAAGGCAGCCGGCGTGCAACCCGGTGGCGACCTGAAGAACGGCAAGCGCGAATGGACGCAGGCCGTGCCGCTGCTGCAGTCCGATATCGCCGGTACGCCGTCGCTGTCGTTCACCATCAATGGCAAGACCCAGGCGCTGACCCAGGGCCAGCAAATCGCCGTGCGTTCCGCGCTCGACGGCTCCAAGGCCGTGTCGATCAAGGACGCGCCGCTGGTGTTCGTGGGCTATGGCGTCAAGGCGCCGGAGCGCAACTGGGACGACTTCAAGGGCGTGGACCTGAAGGGCAAGATCGCCGTCGTGCTGATCAACGACCCGGATTTTGAAACCGGCGTGGGCGATTTCGGCGGCAAGGCCATGACCTATTACGGCCGCTGGACCTACAAGTACGAAGAAGCCGCTCGCCAGGGCGCAGCCGGCATGCTGATCGTGCACGAAACCGCACCGGCCTCCTACGGCTGGGCGACCGTGGCCAACTCCAACACCAACACCCAGTTCGACGTCGTGCGCGACCATCCCGCCAGCGCACATACACCGGTGGAAGCATGGATCCAGCGCGATGTGGCAGTTGACCTGTTCAAGTCTGCCGGCCTTGATTTCGAAGCGCTGAAGAAGCAGGCGCAGACGCGCGACTTCAAGCCGGTGGTGCTCAAGGGCGAGACCTTCTCGGCCAACTACAAGATCAACTCCAAGGTGATCACCTCCCACAACATCGTGGGCCGCGTCGAGGGCAGCAAGCGTCCGAACGAGACGGTGATCTACAGCGCGCACTGGGACCACCTGGGCGTGGGCGCCCCCGATGCCAAGGGCGACAAGATCTACAACGGCGCGGTGGACAACGCCACGGGCACTGCTGCGCTGATCGAACTGGCTCGCGCCTTCGCCAGCCAGCCCAAGCCGGAACGCTCGGTGGTGTTCCTCAACGTCACCGCCGAAGAGAAGGGCTTGCTGGGTTCGGAGTACTACGCCTCCAAGCCGCTCTACCCGCTCGCCAGCACCGTGGCCGACATCAACATGGATGCGCTCGATCCGCACGGCCCGTCGCGCAACTTCACCATCTCCGGCAGCGCCAAGCTCGACCTGCTCGATGAGCTGACCACCACGGCCAAGCAGTGGAACCTGGTGTACTCGGCCGATCCCAAGCCCGAAGCCGGCCACTTCTTCCGCTCCGATCACTTCTCCTTCGCCAAGCGTGGCGTGCCGGCGGTTTCCTTTGGTTCGGGCAACGACTGGGTTGACGGCGGCCTGGCTGCCGGCAAGGCGGCCGAGGACGAATACGTGGCCAAGCACTATCACCAGCCGTCCGATGAGTGGCAGGCGGATTGGCCGTTCACGGGCATGGCCCGCGATCTGCAGATCCTCTACAAGCTCGGCAGCGACCTCGCCAACTCCGACACCTGGCCCAACTGGAGCAAGGATTCGGAATTCCGTGCGGCCCGCGACGCCACGGCAGCGCAGCGCAAATAAGCGCGGTTACGTTGCAGTACATGAAGAGGCCCGCAGCAATGCGGGCCTTTTTCTTTAACCGTTCCAACCCGTGGGAACACGATTTTCACGCGAACCTGATTCAGATGACGGCAAAACACAACGGAAATATGGCAGTCACCGTCGAGCCAGACAGGAATCACAAGAAGGTCATGCTTCGACGGCAAGCTGCCCACAACGGACTTCAAAAAAGTTGAATCCTATGCTGGCGCAATACGTTCACCCCTCCAAAACCGGCCTGTTCCGCATCGTCCGCCACGGCCGCCAATGGCGCGTGCTGTGCGATGAACTGGAAATGGGTCGCCACGAAACGGCCGAAGCCGCGCTCATCGCCACTCGCATCGACTGCCCGCAGGCGCGCCTCCCTGGCGAACTGACCGAGTGGCGCTATATCCCCGAACTTGCCCTGGCGCACTCACGTGTATCGAGCGAAGGCACGCGCTGGCGTTTGGCGGGCTGAAGCCGCTTCACGTCTCCTTCTCCCCTCCGGGCGACCCGAAGGAAGTCCCTGTGGGAGAGAAGGCCGGGGTGAGGGGCAGGTGCTCGCGGGAAGATCACCTATTGCCCTTACTGGCTACTCGTGCGCGTTGATAACCGCAAGAAAATCCCGCCCATATCGCTTGAGCTTCGCCTCACCCACGCCACTGATCGCCGACAGCTCCGATTCGTTCGAAGGCAAGTCGCGCAACATCGCCAGCAAGGTCGCGTCGTGGAAGATCACATAGGSCGGCACGCCATGCTGCTTCGCAAGCTGCGTACGCAACTTGCGCAATTCGTCCCATAGCGGCTGCTCGTAAGCCTCCACGCCAAGGCTGCCGCCCGTCACCAGCTGGCTGTCGCGACGACGCTTGCGCGTAGCGCGCGCCGGCGTGGCGTCTTCGCGCAGACGCACCGGACGATTGCCCACAAGCACCTCGCGACTGGCCTTGCTCAGGCGCAACGTGCCGAAGCCCTCCGCATCGGCTTCCAGCAGGCCCATCGCGAGCAACTGGCGAAACACCGAGCGCCATTGCTTCTCGTCCATATCGGCGCCGATGCCGAAGGTGGAAAGGCGATCGTGGCCCAAGTCCGTCATGCGCGTGCTGTCTTCCCCGCGCAAGATGCTGATGACATGACCGGAACCGAAGCGCTGGCCGCTCCGATAAACCGCGGATAGCGCTTTCTGCGCAGGCACCGTGGCATCCCACGTCTTGGGCGGCTCGATGCAGTTGTCGCAATGGCCGCAGGGCCCCTGGAACGATTCGCCGAATGCGGCGAGCAACAGCTCACGGCGGCATTGCGTGGCTTCCGCATACGCCAGCTGCGATTCCAGTTTCTGGCGTTCGACGCGTTTGCGCTCATCCGCCGATTCCGATTGCGCAATCATCTGGCTCATCGTGACCACGTCCGACAGGCYGTAAATCATCCATGCCTCGGACGGCAGGCCGTCGCGCCCCGCACGGCCGGTTTCCTGGTAATAACCTTCCATGCTGCGCGGCAGATCAAGGTGCGCGACGAAGCGCACATCGGGTTTGTCGATGCCCATGCCGAACGCCACCGTGGCCACCATCACCACGCCGTCTTCGCGCAGAAAACGCCGCTGGTTCGCGTTGCGAGTCGCGGCGTCCAGACCGGCGTGATAGGGCAAGGCCTCGATGCCCGCTTCCGTCAGCCACGTCGCCGTTTCATCCACCTTCCGTCGGCTCAGCGCGTAGACGATGCCCGTCTCGCCGCGATGCCGCTCCAGAAATTCCATCAACTGCCGTCGCGCGTTGTGACGCAGGCCGACCTGATAGCGGATGTTCGGTCGATCAAAACTCGAAACGAACTGACGCGCCTCTTGCAGCGCCAGCCGCTCGACGATTTCATCGCGCGTGCGCTGATCGGCTGTTGCGGTGAGCGCGATGCGTGGAATCTGCGGGAAACGCTGATGCAGCACCGCCAGCTCGCGATATTCAGGGCGGAAATCGTGTCCCCACTGCGACACGCAATGCGCTTCGTCGATGGCGAACAAAGCCACCTCGGTGCTTTCGAGCAAACCAAGAAATCGCGACGTCAGCAGTCGCTCTGGCGCGACATAAAGCAGGTTCAACTCACCGGCCAGCAGGCGTCGCTCCACCTCGCGCTGGTCTTCCGCGCCCAGGCTGGAATTGAGATAAGCCGCGGAAACGCCGGCCTCGCGCAACGCATCCACCTGATCCTGCATCAACGCAATCAGCGGCGACACCACGATGCCGGTGCCCTGCCTCACCAAGGCGGGAATCTGATAGCACAGCGACTTGCCGCCACCCGTAGGCATCAGCACCAAGGCATCGCCACCGTCGATCAATTGCTCGACGACGGCTTGTTGCTGACCGCGAAATTGCGCGTAGCCAAAAACGCTTTGAAGAATATCGAGAGGGGCTGGAAGCATCGGCGAATGCTAGCAAATGTCGAATGCGGCTTTGCGTCTCGCGCCACTGTCCTTTGTCAAGACGTACGCAGATCGGCCACGCAGCCGACGCACTGCTCGGGAGAAAACCGACTAAGCGCAGCCGTTCAAGCGCGCGCAGGCATGGCGGCAGGCAATCGATGACATCCGATGTTCGCCACGCGGGCAGATCTAACCCGGCATGCCCCACAAGGCCCGATCGAGATTGGCATCCAGGCCAAAACTTGCCAACGGCACACGGCCATTCTTCACTTCCACGCCCTCCGCTTTCAGGCGCTTGCTCTGCTCGCGAAAGGCCCGACTGCCCGGGGGAAACGCGATATGACCGCTGGATCGCAGCACGCGAAACCAGGGAAGCTCCATGCCGTCCGGAACTTCGCCGAGCGCCCTGCCGACCAGACGTGCGCGCCCCGGCAGTCCCGCTCGCGCTGCGATGGCGCCGTAGCTGGCGACGCGGCCGGCAGGAATAGCTGCGATGGCAGCAAAGATGCGGGCGTGCGCGTCGGATTTGGGCTTGTCCATGATCTTCAACAGGCTCTTTACACCGGGTCGTGGCACAGTAGCGAGCCTGGATCGGCCTGCCAAGGAGATCGCACCATGCGCCATTTCGAAGCCGTGCGTTCCCACATCGGCAGCTTGCACGCGCTGCGCCACAACGACCCTTATCTGATCAGTTTTGATCTGACTTTGCCGCACGACCGGCATCAGGGCATCTATCTCGCCGAACTCGAAGACGAGTCCGGCCGCCGCTATCTGCGCATCTCCACGCCGGTGGGCCCGCTCGCCGGTGCTGACCCGCGCCGATGCCTGCGTTTCAACTGGGAGCAACGCAAGGGTTTTCTCGCCGTTGCAGACCTGGATGGTTCGCCCTATCTGCACCTGTGCGAAAACCGCCCGTATGAATTGCTGGATGCGGTGGAATTGAGGCGTCTGATTGAGGAGCTCGGCGAGCTGGGTGATCAGTTGGAGAGGATCGTTGCGGCTGGGGGCGATGACCTCTGATTGAGGGCGGTTCTGCCCCCCCACAGGAACGGAGGCAGACGCCGCGCACCGCGTTTCTATGCAGGCGGCCGCATCGCGACTGTGGGAGCGCACCCTGTGCGCGATAAACCTACGGAGCGGTACATCCCGGCGCTGCGGTCGCGCACAAGTGCGCTCCTACAAGGGATCGCGCAGGCCGGTACCGATCGGCTCTTTGTGGGAGCGCACCCTGTGCGCGACAAACCTACGGAGCGGTACATCCCGGCGCTGCGGTCGCGCACAAGTGCGCTCCTACAAGGGATCGCGCAGGCCGGTACCGATCGGCTCTTTGTGGGAGCGCACCCTGTGCGCGAYAAACCTACGGAGCGGTACATCCCGGCGCTGCGGTCGCGCACAAGTGCGCTCCTACAAGGGATCGCGCAGGCCGGTACCGATCGGCTCTTTGTGGGAGCGCACCCTGTGC